>NZ_JBFWIJ010000002.1:0-143897 GCF_050256055.1 Sphaerochaeta sp.
AACGAGGCAAGAGGAAGCGCATAATGGGAGTAGATGAAAAGATTCTGGGGATTCCCCACCGGAGTCAAGGAGCTACCTACATTGGCCGCAACGGTTTGCAGGATGATGGTAAACAGAATCGGACGCGTATCCTTGCACAGTGAAAAGACGACGATGGTAAACGGGATGAAGGTGATCAAGGCGACGTCGTTCGTCACCGCCATGGAAAAGAAAAACGTAAGCAGGGTCAGTACCAAACTTACGTGCCTTGGATTGTGAGCAATACGCAGGACATAGGATGAAAGTTTGGTAAACAGGAACATTTTCCTGAATCCTGCCACTACGAGCATCAGGCAATATAAACATGACAGTGTCTTTCCATCAATGTAGGAAAGGTATTCCTTTCCCGGCGGGAAGAACAGCATGGATAGACCAGCCAATACGACAGCAATCGACAATACCGGTTCGCGTTTTGCGAACAACCACAGATGGACACGCTTCATAGCATCCTTTGCCCCCGCCGCAGCTATGATATAGCACTTTCGAAAGCACTTCAATCGATGGTAAACATTCTGAAAACAAGAATTTGCAAAATGTTGCGGATGCAAAGGTTTTCTTGTACATAAGCTTATGGTACAGTAAGTGTACGTATTGAAAAGGAGGTAAACCCTATGAAATTGGCAGTTTTGGGCGATATTCATGGGAATCTTCGAGCCTTCGAAGCAGTATTGACCGACGCAAAAGCCTCCCAAGTTGACCAGATAATTTTCCTCGGTGATCTTGTATATATGGGACTCGATCCGCAGCTTTGCTATGACCTTTTGATGGAACAAAATCCCTTGGTTGCCATTAAGGGCAATACCGATGAGGTGTTTACTATCCTTGCCTCCTTCCATGCTGAGAATGAGCTTCAGGAGCAAGAATACAAGCTCATGAAATATACTGATATCCGGATGCATGAAAAAGCAAAACAGAAAGTCTCGCAACTTCCTTCGACCAAACGGCTGGAGATTGGATCGTTCTCATTGCTTTGTTGCCATGGCTCCCCGTATGACAGCAATGAAGCGTTGCGAAGTGATGAACCGTTCTCCCCTTCTCTTTCCAAGAAACTGGCTCAGGAACATGTGGACATCATTCTCAGTGCACATACCCATAAGAGTGCAGATTTTGTACGTGAGGGAATCCGATTCATCAATCCTGGTGCCGTCGGCTACTCCCTTGACGGTGATGTTCGGGCTAGTTATGCACTACTGACCATTGAAGGAAGCGAGATTACCTCTCGGATTCACAAAGTCGAGTACGACATCAAACGATATATTCGGGAAGTCGAACATGCACTGCAAGGATTCCCGTTGTTCAAGAATCTGCTTCAAGCACTTGAACAAGGGCGACGAATCCCCGAATAAAGGTCAGACAAGGACGCTACGGATCAAGAAAGCGGTATAGAGGCCATACACGAGAACCAACGAAGCCCCTTCAAATCGGTTTACTCTTCCCTGTCTCCCTTCCTGGAATCCATAGCCGATGACGAATAGGGAAACGGTGAGCAATGTCATCATGAGCATATCGCGATGCAGTACATTGGTATCGATGGAAAACGGAAGAATTGATCCTGCCACACCTACCACCGCTGTTGTATTGAACAGATTCGAACCGATGATGTTGCCCATGGCAAGATCATGCTCACCTTTTCGCGCCGCGATGATCGAGGAAGCAAGCTCAGGAAGTGAAGTTCCTATTGCCACTATAGTCAAGCCGATGATCAAGTCGCTTACCCCGAAATACTTTGCAAGGGCAACGGCTCCCCATACAAGAACGCGTGAACTGAGGATCAAAACCAACAAACCGATTACAAGCTTGAGCAAGGCAATCTTGAGATTCGTTGGTTTCTTTGCATCGTGCTCAATATCGGTCGCCAAGGTATCCTTTCCCGTATGCAAACCTTGATAGATAGACCAGATCATCAATGCAAGAAACAGGAGTAACAAGACCAGGGCATCGGTGCGGGAAAATTGCAAATCGATCAACAGGACAAACGATAATGCGGTGAAGAACGTAAGAATAGGAAGTTCCTTTTTCAGGATCCTTGAACTTACCTGTACGGGTTTGATCAACGCAGTAACACCAAGAATGAGTGCAATATTGGCAATATTCGAACCATAGGCGTTGCCTACTGCGATTCCTGGATTTCCTTGTACGGCTGAGATGGTGGAGACCACCAATTCAGGAGCGCTGGTTCCAAATCCAATGATGACCATGCCGATCAACAGGGAGGGCATCCCCAGAAATCGTGCCGTAGCGGCAGCACCATCTACAAACATATCAGAACTGAACACCAGAACAACCAGGCCGACCAATATTGCAAGAATGGGAAATATCATATGCATCCTTTTCTTTGTACAAAAGAAACCGGACCACCACAAATCAGGTAATCCGGTTTTCGTGTTTTGGAGGTGGGGGGATTCGAACCCCCGTCCTAACGTGCCACCCAGGGACGTCTACAAGCTTAGTCGGTGATCAATTGTTCCGAAAGATGTTGGGTTCACCAACAAGACGTTCATCTTTCGTATCCTACTGAATTTTCCCCACCCCCCATAGGCATTGAGGCGGGTAAGCCCTTGTTTTTACAGGTGACCGATGCTTAAGAGCGGCAGCGTTCGGACCTGTACGTCATCGTGCAATTAAGCAGCGAGGGCGTATTCTGCATCGAAGGAGACTTCGTCTTCTTTTTTGGCAGTTAAATGTTTTGCTAGTTTAAGGAGTTGGCGCTCCGCTTGCAGCCACTGGCCTGATCTTCCGCCAGTCGAAACCGAAACACCCCCTTTGGATTACTCCATCGAGGTATCCATACTATACTAAGAAGCGGGAAAGAAATCAAGGAGGGGCAAAACCCCTCCTTAACCATCCATAATGCAGATACTTACAGATTTGCTTTGGTCAATACCGATACCCCGGTGTCTACATATGCAGGACCGACATCCTCACCTTTGAGAGCCTTGTATGCCGTCTTGATCCCTTCATATCCCATCACATCAGGATTCTGTGCCATGGTGCACAGAATATTTCCACTCTTGATCAAGGAAAGTATCATATCGCTCTTGTCAAACCCGACACCCACGATGCTCTTTCCTGCTTCAGCAATTGCATTGCCGACGCCAACCGTAGAACCTTCATTCGCACCAAAGAGGCCTACCACGCCCTGGGTGATGAAGTTGGCACTCATGTCTTTGGAACGAGCGGCATCTCCATCGCAATACTGGGTCTCAAGAATGGTAAATTTTGTTCCTTCAAACGCTTTGCGGAAACCGGTCTCACGAGCTACCGTAGAAGCAGTGGCGCTATTGACGGAGATGACACCAATCTTTCCGGATGTTACTCCTTTGTCCTGCAAGGCCTTGAGCATCTGCTTACCTGCTGTGGTACCGGCTGCAGTGTTGTCCGTTGCCAAGGTTTGGACGGCCGGGAAATTTGCAGCAGAATCGACATAGACAATTTTTACTCCAGCATCAGCAGCTTCTTTCAATGCAGCGGTCACTGCATTCGGCCCATTTGCGGCAAGAAGAATCGCATTTGCTCCACCGGCTACTGCATTGTTGATGCTTTCTATCTGCTTTGCATCATCCTTTACGTCGGGTGCAAGCCACTTGTAGTCGATGCCGCCCAACTCTGCAACTGCTTTCTGTGCTCCCTTGTCCACATTCACCCAGTGCTGATCCATCTGGTCCATCGTAATCAGATAAATCTTATACGCTGACGATTCCTTGGTGCCTTGGGCAAATACCACACTTGCCAAGACCAATACCAACAAGACGAGACTTAGCTTTTTCATACCTATGTTCTCCTTTATTTCGATCACCCACTGGTGATTACGTTCAGACAAGGGTAGAAGAATGTTTCTTCTTTCCGACTTTTCCCGACCGTACGATGACGTCCAGCAAAACCGAGACCACAACGATGATGCCGATTACAATATTCCTGATGGCCACCGGAGCCCCTGCAAACTGAAGACCGTTCTGCAATACACCCCAGATCGAAGCACCGATAACCGTACCGAACAACAGGCCCTGCCCCCCAAGGGTGGATACTCCACCGATGACGGATGCAGCGACTGCATATAATTCATAGCTGTTGCCTGCATCCATCGTTCCCATACCACTGGTTGCCGTGGTGATGAGCCCTACGACACAAGACACGAACGCTGAAACCAAATAGGCTTTGGTCGTCGTCGAAACGATGTTTACCCCGCTGAGTCTGGCAGCTTCGACATTCGAACCAATGGCATAGATATGTCTTCCGCTTCGGGTACGAGTGAGAATGAAATTGAATATCAGCCAGAGGACGATGGCGATCCAGATGGTATTGTAGAGGCCGAACGTCTTGCCGTAGTAGAAGAAATCCCGGAATCCTTGGGCGGCTTCCCCAATGGAATCCGTGTTGTAATTATTATTTGCAATCTGTGCTATACCGCGCGCAATAGTCATCGTACCCAACGTGGCAATGAACGGCGGCAATTTTGCAAAGGAAACCAACAATCCATTGGCCAGTCCCAAACCAAGGCAGCTGAGTATGGTCACCAATACAGCAACCCAAGGCAACGCACCTTTGGTCATCATTGTTGCACTGATCATGGTGCTCATTCCAACGACCGAACCGATTGACAAATCGATGTTGCCGGTAATCAATACATAGGATTGCCCGATTCCGATCAACAAGATAGGAGCAATCTGTCGCAGAAGGTTGGCTACGTTTCGTGAAGAGAAAAATACAGGATTCATGATCCCAAAGACTATGCAAAGAAGGATCAGGCCTACGGTGACCGTCAACACCTGCCCTATTCCTCGTATTGCCAGCAACCGTTTCATTGGTTTTTCAAGTGCAGTACCCATCGATATACCCCTTATTGATGCTTTCCTTCAAGTTTATTTTCAAACCGGGTAGCCAGTTCAAGTATTTTTTCCTGGGTCGCATCGTCACGCATCAGCTCCCCGGTGATGCGGCCGTCGCACATTACCAGGATCCTATCGGAGATGCCCAGTATTTCCGGCATCTCACTTGATACGAACATGACCGCAATTCCTTGTTGCTTCAGTTGATTCATCAAATGATAGATCTCAACCTTCGCAGCTACATCGATTCCTCGGGTCGGTTCATCAAATATAACCACCCTGCTGTTCCGTGCAAGCCATTTGCCGACAACCACTTTTTGCTGATTGCCACCGCTTAGGGAAGATGCATCGACTTCCGGGCCGGATAATTTGACTTTCAGATCAGCAACCACTTTTTCGACCATTTGTTTCTCTTTTTTTCGGTGTATCAGGCCGAACCGGTTGCACAAGATATCAAGATTGGGCAGGGCGATATTTTCCCGAATGGAAAGCTTGGTACAGAGTCCATCCTTCTTGCGGTCTTCAGGAGCCAACACCAGACCCGCTTTGATGGCATCCTCCACCGTACGGATTGATAATTCCTTTCCCTCAAGAAGTACCGTGCCACTCTGTTTAGGGTCGGCACCGAACAAGGCACGGGTCGTTTCCGTTCTTCCCGCCCCCATCAATCCGGCAACGCCGAGGATTTCTCCTTCGTAGAGGTCAAAGGAAACATCGCGTACCATGGTACCGGCAAGCAGATGATGAACCGATAGAATTACCTTCCCTTTCGGTGTCGTTACCCGAGGAAATTTTTCCTTGATCTGCCGGCCTACCATGTTGCTGATGATTTGGTTCATGGAAAGATTTGCATATGCATCTTCCAGAATGAATTTGCCGTCACGCATGATTGTGATTCTATCGACGATATGCTGCAATTCCTCCAATCGGTGACTGATATAGATGATGCCTACACCCTTTTGCTTCAATTCACGAATCAAGGTGAAAAGTTGATTGATTTCAACACTGGTTAGTGCACTGGTAGGCTCATCCATGATAAGCACCTTGGCATCTGATTGTAGGGCTTTGGCAATCTCCACCATCTGTTGCTTCGAAACGGCCAAGTCCCCTACGATGGTATCGGGATCTATATCAATATGCAGAGAGGAAAGCACCTCCTCTGCCTTGCTTCGCATCAAGTGGTCATCAAGCAACGCATGGTGAAGCATTTCATGTCCGAGAAAGATGTTCTGCGCAACGGTGAGGTGGGAACACATATTCAATTCCTGATGGATGATCGATACTCCGAGCGTTTGTGCCTGTTTTGGGTGCAGGTCCCCTTCAATTGGTTTACCGAACAGCGTTATCGCCCCTGCATCCCGCGTATATACTCCACTGAGGATTTTCATCAAGGTGGATTTGCCTGCTCCGTTTTCACCCAACAAAGCCATGACTTCACCTTTCTTCAGGCGAAAGGTTACATCATCCAAAGCCCGAACACCGGGGAAGGTTTTGGTAATATGCTCCATCTCTACGATGTAGGGATTGTCCATCTCATGTCTCCTCGCATACTAGTCTTGCACGCAACCACGGAGACCGATAGGGATGGTTTTTTTGGAAACAGGTGGTTATTTTTTGGATTGCGTTGGGATGGAACCGACAATACCGCTGTAAAGGGAAAATTCGCTGCGTAATAATTCACGCTGCATCTTCCCATCCTTGAGAATGACCAGTCGGTCGGCTATCTGCAAAGTATCCGACAACGATACTGCCAGGATGAGAATTGAAGTTCCTCGCCGTTTGAATGCATCAAAGTAGGAAATCAATTCCATCCGTTGGTACATATCGATGGATGCAAAGGGTTGTATGACACATAAAAATTCCGGTTTTTGCAACATGATCCTCTGATACACCATACGCAATCGGTATCTGCTGTCGTATTCAGTGGGATCATGCAGACTGAGCTGACTGCCGAAGCGTGGTTGCACATCGCGTGCCAAAGCACGACGATGGGATTGGCTAAGCCAGAGATTCGGCACTTTGTGGTCGGACGTAAACAGAATGTTGTCCAAAAGGGAAAGCTGATCAAATACCAAACCTACATCCGGTTTTGCAGGAACCATTGCAATGCCTCGGTCGTGCAACGAAGGTGGGCTGCCTTTGATGGTAATGCTCCCGGAATATGGCTGCTTTTCTCCGGTGCACAAATCGAATAATTGCTTGAGAACCATATTCTCACTATCCAACAGAACTACGGTTTCCGAAGATCCGACCGAAAGATTCAACGATTGAATATCGCCATAGACAAGGTCCCGGCATTCGAACATCACTTGCTGCGCTCTGTACCCGCCGTATTGGTTTTGCCGGTCGCCCAATTCAACCGATTCATTGAATTCATACGCATATTGGTTGATAATCTGATCAGTCATTTGATCTTGGAATAGATGTTTGATGACTCTTCCTTCTTGCATTAGATAACAGCGGCTTGCGAAGCGAAACGCTTCCTGATGGTGGTTGCATACATACAGGAACGTCATTCCTTTCTTGGTGAAGTAGTCGAGGATCGGTTTCAATCGAGACAAATCCAAATCACTGACAAACGTGGAAATATCCTTGAGGATCACCAAAGGACTTCGTGAGAGCGAAGCTTTCAAAAATTGTATGATGAGTTTCTCATAGGGACTCAAGTCCTTGACCAATGTTCTCGGAGGTATGGCAAGCGAAACTTCCTTGAGCAGGATATTCATCTGTTTGGATAGCAATGCGTAGTTGATGATGTGATGCCTTCCGCTTTTTCGGAGGATGAAGAGATTTTCTTCCACGGTCATGGTATCCAGAAGCATTGAAGTACGGTCAATGACAGTGACGTTGTTTTGTGTTTTTGAACTTGATAGATAATCGTTCACCAAAACATCCATGCAATAGACATGTCCGTAATGCAAGGGTATGTTCCTCTGGAAAATGGTCAGCAGCTCATCGATACCCAAGGCATTCACGCCGATCAAGGCAACCACTTCTCCGGTATACAGATGCATATGGATATCATGCAATACCGGAGGAAGTGATACTTGTTCAAGTCTGAACACCTCGGTTCTCATGTCTGATTTTCCTCTTCCTTGCTTCTGGGAAGGCGTATCATCACATCGGTGCCAACCCCTGGTTGGCTGGTAACCGACAGTCCATATTGTTCGCCGAACAGGAGTTTGATCCTGTTGTTTACATTGACCAATGCAATACCGCCTTTATATTCGTCGCGTTTGACATAGTCAAAGCTTCTGGTACTCAGGTTTTTCTGCATCCGCTCCAGAATTTCACTGGTCATGCCTACCCCATCATCCCGAATGGTTATGAACAGCCTCGAGGGGGATGTCTCTATGCGGATCAGCAGGTTCCCTTCCCCTACTTTGCATTCAAGTCCATGGACGATGCAATTCTCCACGATTGGTTGGAGCGTCAATTTGGGAATTCGGTATTGCAGTACATCCTGATTCTCGTTTTCATCAAAGACGATATGCAGCTTGATTCTCGTTCCAAATCTGAATTGCTGGATGAAGAAATAATTCTTTGTGTTGTCCAATTCCTGGCGCAAGGTAACAAGATTCTCCACATTGCTGATGGTGTATCGGAAAAAAGTGGAAAGCGCCTCGGTCATGGTTGCAACTGAATCTAGGCCTGCGAGAAGCGCTTCACTACGAATTCCTTCAAGCGTGTTGTAGAGAAAATGAGGATTGATCTGATTTTGCAGCGCCAGAAATTGTGCTTGCCGTTTGCTTGCATTCATCAGCTGGTCAGTATTCAACAAGGACTGCAACGTCGTATTTACCGCCTCCAATTCCTTGTTCAACGGAACATTGTCATCAATGATTGAACTGAACGTGTACCCCGAGGCAAAAAGTTGGAGAATGTGTTTCGTCCGTCGATAGGGAAGAAACACTGCTCGGTAACCGTAGGTTAGTTCTGCTGCCAGAACAAGCATTGCAGACAGCAGCCAGAGTAAGGATTGAATTCGTTCCTGACGGTACAACAGACTGAGCACACCCAAGTAACCAAGGGAAACCACCAAGCTGAGAACCAGCAACAATACTCGGGTTTCCAAGTACAGCACCCGTTTAGCCATAGAGTTTCCTATATTCATTCGGTTTGATCTGGCATACTTTGCGAAACAATTTAGCAAAATGTTTGGGATCGTGATACCCGACCATGACAGCAATCTTGGCAACAGTCAGGTTGGTTTCGACCAACAACCGTTTGGCCTCCTGGATCCTTAGATCCAATACATATTCGGCAAATCCCATTCCCACTCGTTTTTTGAACAAAGCACTGAAATAGGAGCTGTTCAATTGCACGTGTTCACTTACCGCTTCCAAGCTGATCATCTCGTCTTGGTAATGGTGCTCCAGATATTCCAAAGCCAATCGTATGGGCTTTGACACAGATGTGTCTCTGATCCTCTGGTAGCCGGTCAACAAATCCTGCATCGCAATGCAATAGTGATGTTTCAGTTCTTCCAACGTATTGCATTGGTGATGGTCGAATACTACCTCATGATCGTCCAATTCGGCTTGCAGTTGTGTTCGTAGGAAATCCAAGGCCTGTGCATGGGAACGAATCAGCGTCTCTTGTATGATATGCACAGTAGCACCATCCATTTCAAACCGGGAAAAGAGCGGTTTACAAAAGGTTGTTGCATCCGTCTCTGCTTGCGCACAACACTGCTCGAAGGAGGAAGCTATATCGTTCAGATAGGATGTACACGTATCATCTTCCAATTGATCTGCCTGATACCATACTTCATGACCGAGGACCAACCGTTTGGACAGGGCTTGTTTGGCGCTGAGATACGAATTTCCCAGGGATGCCAACTCTGACACCGGAATACCCAGCGCCAATGTGCAAAGGATATCCTGAAAAATCTGGGATTGGGTTTTCAATACATTCACCAACCCGACACGCAAGGCTTCCAGCACAGCCTTGTGATCGTTTGTATATTGCAATAGGAAATAAATATCGCCATCCTGCGGGTACAAGGTCACTTCAATCGTCTTTTCCGGTATTTCCTGAATGATGAATTCCTCAAGTTTTTTTTGAAGCAGTTTAGCCACCGGTTCTCGAGAGGAACCTTGGATGCCGACGACTCCGATCTGCATCAAGGAGGATGGCACATACCAAGGAGCAAGCAATTGATCTTGTCCATGTTCCAGGAATCCGGCAAATCCGGCTCGTTTCACATACGCTTTGTCTTCTTTGACCTGCTGCTGCAAGGTACGTTCTTGCATGTGCTTGTCGAACGACTCACGCATCCGCTGTAAGGTTTGGTTCAGCTCAGCTTTTTTGATGGGTTTGAGTAGATATTCTCCAACCCCGAATTTGATGGCACTCTGGGCGTAATCAAATTGCTTGTGCCCGCTGATAATGATGAATTGCAGTTGCGGTTGCAGTTCTTTTGCTTGGCTGATCAATTGCAGTCCGTCCAAACCCGGCATCCGGATATCGGTGATGACAAGATCCGGTTGTGTTTCCTTGATCAGCTGCAGTGCTTGAATTCCGTCGTACGCGGTGCCGACCAAATGCAAGTCGAGGGCATCCCAATCAATGAGGGCACAAATCAGAGCACATACTCGTTCTTCATCGTCGGCAACTAACACATTCATGATTTGCATTGTACGGCCAAACGATGGAGAGGGAAAGTCAAAGTCGAGAATTTCTTGGTTTCAAGGTTTCCAACCAGACAAGCATGGCCTCGGAAAGCTGTTTGAGGTCGGAGAAATGCACGGTTGCTGAGCCGTCATAACTGGTTTTCTGGGCATTGGCCACTACAATCGGTGCGCCGTTGTGCAATGCGTAGGCCGGCAATGATGCGGCTGGTTGCACTACCAATGACGAGCCGAGCACCAGACAAAGATCCGTATGGCGGAACATTTCGTACGAGCGTGAAAGAATGAGAGGATCCAGATTTTCCCCATACAGCACAATATCCGGCTTGATCACATGGTTGCATTGGGTACAAAGCGGAACTTCGCCTGCCATGACAATCGGTTGTATCTGGGCATAGGTGTAATAAGAGTTGCAAAAGGTGCAGTGATGATGCAATGCGCTGCCGTGCAGTTCATAACACTTTTTGCTTCCAGCTTTGGTATGCAACATATCGATATTTTGGGTAAACAAGCCCTGTATATACCCCTTCTCTTCCAGTATGGCCAGCATATGATGCACGCTGTTGGGTTGGTAGGAGTCCAATTGGTACCAAACCTCGCGTGCCCATGCATAGAAGAGCGAAGGATCTTTGCGAAACAGGGAAATACTGAGAATATCCTCGACGCGATATCCATTCCATCGTGTTGCAGACACGCCTTGGCTGCTGCGGAAGTCAGGAATGCCGGAAAGCGTCGAGACTCCCGCTCCTGTCAACACGACCAAGGAACGGGAGTGCTGGATCAATGCCTTGAAGATCTCGAATTTCTTGGAAAATTCGGTTTGTTTCTCAACCATGTGTGATGGCTCCTGAGGAAAGCAGCCGACCGGTGTAGGTGTTCCCTTGCAAGCCTGTCAACTGTACGAACACAAGCGTTCCTGACGGTACACTTCCGGGAAAGACAACCATCTCATTATGTTCTGTCTTTCCCAACATGCTGTGCGCATCATGCTTGGAAGTCTGATTTACCAATACTTCAACAATATCAGTGGAACGTTTTTGTTTTTCCTTTGCAAAAATGGCATGCTGGAACTCAATGAGAGAGGATAAGCGCCTGCTTTTTTCCTCATCGGCAACTTGTGCTTCCATGCCAACGGCTTTCGTCCCTTCCCGCGGATTAAAATAATACATGAATGCTTCCAAGCAACGCATATGGTCAAGCATGGAGAGGGTGTCCTGATAATCGGTTTCCGTTTCGGAAGGGAAGCCTACCATTACATCGGTTGAAAAGGTGATGTCCCCGATTGCATTGCGCAGTGCATCAATGAGTGCACCAAATTGCTCCCTGGTGTATTTCCGGTTCATCAGTCCAAGAATTCTTGTGGACCCGCTTTGCATGGGGATATGGAGATGCCGGGCTATTTTCGGCTCCTCTTTGATTACTTGAATCAATTCCTGGGTGAAATCCTTGGGATGGGGACTCTCGAAACGGATCCATTTGATGTTGTTTTGCACACTGCACAGCCTTTGGAGCAATTTCGGGAAAGTAATGATTTCCCCCTGTTCTTCAAATGAATAGCTGTTCACATTCTGACCGAGGAGAGTGACCTCTCTCACTCCTTTGGAATCGAGAAACGCCATTTCTTCAAGGATGTCGGATACAGGTCTCGATACTTCCCTTCCCCGCACATAGGGCACGATGCAATAGGAACAAAAGTTGTTGCATCCGTTCATGATGGGAATGTATGAACTGAACTCCCCTTCCTGATAATAGGAGGTCCCGAATGTATAGGCTTGGGAATGTTGGTCGAATGTACCATCTGCAGAAGTCAGGATATCTACAATCCTTTGCTTGTCATTCGTCCCGATCACATAGTCGATCTGTGGGGCGTCTTCCTTCAGATCATCCCCCATCCGTTCAGCCATGCAACCCGTCAAAATGAGTGTAAGCTTTCTTTGTCCTTTGATATGGGCGAAGTACCCGAGTCTACCCCAGGTACGGTTGTCTGCACTTTTCCGTACAGTGCAGGTGTTGATGATGGCGCAGTCTGCTTGTTCTGCCGTCGCTGCAGGCACAAGCCCCGCACCTTTGAGTTGCAGTTCAAGCGCGTTGCTTTCTGCAATGTTCATCTGGCATCCATAGGTCTCCAGCCAGTAGGTGTGAATCATACCGTTTCCTCTGATGCAAGCTGCACGGCAGCCTGCATGGTGTTTTTCATAAGCATGGCTATGGTCATAACCCCAACCCCACCGGGAACCGGAGTTATGGCTTTGCAGAGCGGGGCGACATGTTCGTAATCGACATCCCCAACCAGCCGGTAGCCACGTTTCCGACTGGCGTCCTGTACACGATTGATCCCGACATCAATGATGATGCAGCCTTCCTTGATCATATCTTTGGTTACAAAAAGAGGTTTTCCTATCGCTGCTATAAGGATGTCGGCTTGACGGGTAAGTTCGGTAAGGTTTTGTGTCTTCGAATGACAGATAGTAATCGTTGCATCCCGTCCTTTCTGTATCAAGAGGCTTGCCATCGGCTTGCCTACGATGTTGCTTCTTCCCAAAATCACGACATGTTTGCCTGCAGTCTCAATTTGGTAGTAATCAATCATTTCCATAACACCTTGTGGTGTGCAACTGACGAAACCAGGGTGCCCGATCAAGAGATTGCCGACGCTCTGCGGATGGAATCCATCAACGTCCTTCTCTACGGCAATCGCTTGGATTACACGTTCCTCGCTCATATGTGAGGGCAACGGCAGCTGCACCAAAATGCCATGGACGAGAGGATCGATGTTGAGGGAATGAACCAGTGCCAGCAATGCCTCTTCACTGGTATGCTCAGGAAGTTGGTAATCACGATGACCATACCCCAAGGAAAGGCAAGCTTGCTTCTTCCCTGCTACATAACTTTGGCTGGCAGGATCACTTCCAACCAAGACAACCGCCAAGGTAGGTGCATATCCATGTTCGTGGACGAATTCCCTGCAATCGGCTTCGAGTCTTGCGTACACATGTTCAGCCACTTCTTTTCCTGTCAGTACTTGCATGCACTTCTCCTTGATACACTTGGTACAGTATCCTAAAATAGGCATGGATGGCAACAAAGAGGTTGGCTTTCCGTCCTGCTGTGACTATACTTAGCAAGCGGTATGCAATTTCCATTCTATTGGGTATAGTCGTACCTGTAACGGACAAATTATGAAATTTGTTCTCACTTCATATACTGAGGTACCGAATGAAAAAATTCTTGTTATTGAGCTGTCTGGTTTTCACCCTTACCTCCGCCTTGTTTGCATCTGCATACTACGACAAGGGGAGTCAGTTGTTTTCTTTCAAAGTTGGAACCACTGTGCCGGCTTTTACGTATTTCATGAATACGAATGAGTTCGTGTCCGGCCCGGGAGAAGGAAATACGGGAGCCAAGGTAGGGGGATATGGAGCGATCAGTTTCCAGGTATTCAATACCCAGCAAACAGCCCTCGGTGGAGAAATCGGCTATAATTTCAACTTCTCAGCTGCCAATGTTCTCTTCACTGCGGTTCCGTTTTATGCGAAATACTCAATCTTTCCGGTCCAAGGCCAATGGGATATTCCCATTTCGTTTGGGTTGGGGGGAGCATACATCAAATACAATGATGCATCATTGATGACGTTGTTTGCAAATATGGAGTTTGGATTCACCTGGTACCCCGCCGATCATTGGGGCTTTGGGCTGAATACGGGATTTTGGGTAATTCCTGAGTTCAACTATGATGAACAGTTGCAAAGTGATAATGCTCTGGCAGGATTCGTTCCCATCACCCTTTCGATTACATACAGACAATAAGAGGTAGGCACATGCAGTCAAAAACCATCAAATACACAATTCTTCTTATTCTCGCTTCCCTGCTTTTGGCAACGGGTTGCAACGCCGATGCCTCTGCCGGTTTATTTAGACAGATCAGTGAGTCAAGTGCGCCGATTGGGATCGTGTACAGGCAGTTATTAGGATTCAATACCGCAAAGGATACCCTTTTCTATCGTACCGTTGATGGCATTTATTCAACGGATTTGAGTACCAAATCCACCCTGGTTCAAAGTTCTGAAGGCAATCTCATTCAAGCGGCCTATTACAATGCAACAAAACAAAAAGTGTTGTATCTCAGTAATGCAGATGCAGATAAAATCAAATGGAAAGATACTGCTACCCAAGGTGAATTCAGCCCAACTTCCACTTCGATCAGTAGCAATTCCTCCTTGCGGAATCTGTATGCAAATGGTCTAGTCATGATGAAAGGTTTGGATGCATCCAGCAATAAAGTCTTTTCTTTGCTGCAATATGATGAATTATCCGATTCAATCCCCGCTGCACCAAAAGTAGATTTTACCGGGATTAACGACTATAGTCTGGGCTCGGTGCTTCAGATGACAGGAAGAGAAACTGAAGCGGTTTCTCCTGCAACTCCTATCATCGTTTCTTTTGTCAATACAGATTCCTCATATATACATTATTATTTCGATGGTACTACAAAGACCGAACTCAGTTCAGCTACCTTCGGCTCCATCCGTTTTGCTGGTTTTTCCTTGATTGACGGTACGTTGTATATCTTGTCTACGAATGGTGAATTGTTCGGGGGAACGGTTGGGGGTACCTTTACGAAGATGTATGATGCTTCGAAAACCTATGATGAATATGCGTTCATGTATGCGGTAACAGATGGAAGCAATACGCATATCATCACCAAGCCATCCAGTGCAAGTGCATCTTTGTATATATTCAGCTTCGCAAAAAATGATACAAGCAGCACGAATGTCTCTACTGCATCGATCCGCTATGGATACGGAGAATATCTTGATTCTGCAGACATTGTCAGTGCCTACGTGATCAGCCCCAATATTGCAACTGCGAATTCTGCGATATCCAGTATCACCCATACGTTATTGGTTGCCACCAACACCAATGGAATGTATAAGATTGAAATTGAATCAGGTACAGCATCCAGCAACGACACCACCAATGGGACCACTTCCGAATCAGAGGCTTATACATTCTAGAAGGAAGATCCAAAAAAAATGGCCGACATCTTTTCATGGTGTCGGCTTCTTTATGTTAGTTCATCCAACTGTCCTTGGTATCAAACACTTGGTAATGCTGTTTGTCATCCATCACCACTTTGACCAATCCATCATTAAGTGTCAAATGATATTCGGCACCATACTTCTTGTAGGTATTGTATACGTTTATGCTATCGAATTGGTCCTGCATGGCAACCACAATTTTAGCACGCATATTCTTGATCCATCTGAGGCTGTTTGATGTATCGGCGCCATGATGGTTGGCTTTGATCACATCCGATTGCAATGTTGTGCCATACTTGTTGACCAACGTACGTTCCTGTGCAATATACAAATCACCGGAGAACCACACGCTTGACAGCCCGTAGGAAAAACGCATCGCCAGGGATGCATTGTTTACGAACTGCGTGGAATTATCAGGATAATTCTTTGGATAGGTAATGGTCTGAGAAGGATTGAAAATCTTGATGGTAATGGATGACCCGAATGAGAATGAATCACCTTCTTCCAAATATGTGACAGGGATATGGTACTGATCGATCGTTTGCACAAACGCTTTATATATATCCGTCGGGTATTCCAATTTCGTACGGTATACCCGGTCAATCGGGAATTTTGCCGCTACAGACGGGAAAGAACCGATGTGGTCGATATGTGGATGGGATGCCACAAAGTAATTGATGCGTTTCACACCAAGTTTGGTAAGCGCATCGATTACCTGCGGCGCGCTTTCAGGATGTCCACAGTCGAGCAACATCACCTTTCCCTCAGGGCTGATCAGAATAGTGGCATCACCACTCTTATCCTCGGCCGTAGGGCTTACTTCCAGATCCAGAAAATACAGAGCAAGTTTTCCTGGTTCTGCAGTCAGAAGCGATGTATCGGCAAACACTCCAATTGTCATGCACAAAAAGACTAGTGTCAGCAGTATATATCGAACACTTGTTTTCATATCCTCAACCTTTGGCCAGCAAGGTGAGTACATCCTCACAGTAATTGGTGATGATCCCATCAACCTGCCAGTCCATCATGGAACGAAGCATGCCGAGATCATTGACGGTCCAGACATTCACCCCAACCCCATGCGCTTTGCATTCCTCAACGGCAGCCTTGGTAAGCGTCGATCCATCCGGATGAAAATATTCCACTCCGAACAAATTCGCATACTGGCCTGCATTACCCAAACCACGACTGCCGACCAAGAAAGCACATCGAATCGAAGGTTCCAATCGCTTCATGGTAATAACCGACCCGTGATTGAACGAACTGATGATTGTCTGTTCCACCAAGTCATGTTTTTTGAGTAAGGCAAGCACCTTCTCCTCTATTCCGGGATAATAATACAGATTCGTCTTTACCTCGATGTTTGTGGTAACGCCGTGCCTTTTCGCCCAATTACAATACTCATCCAAACTGGGAATAGGCTGGAACATATCTGCATTGCCTGCGTTCACTTTTTGCAATGCCTTACATGAATAATCCCGAACAAATCCTTTGGCATCGGTAGTACGGTCCAACGTCTCATCATGGATGACCACCAACTTCCCATCCTGAGAAAGATGGACATCCAATTCAATCGCCTTGCAGCCTGCTTTGGCGGCCATCTCAAAAGCATACATCGTATTCTCAGGATACAAACCACTGTATCCTCTATGGGCAAACACATTCATATAAATTTCTTCCTATTTCATCGCCGTCTTTTCATAGCCAGTAAGCATGTATTTCTGGAAAATGAAGAACAAGATGATGACCGGAAGCACGGCCATTACCGCTCCTGCCATAATCTCGTGGTTGTTCATGGTATCAAGGCCTGCAAATGTATTGCGTAGATGCACCAACCCGACAGTCAGTACCCTTCGTGCTTCGTTCTTTGCAATGATCTTCGGCCAGAAATACGAGTTCCACCCATTGGTGAAAGTAACCAACGTGATCGTGATCAGCGTTGATTTGCACATCGGCACCAACACCTTCGTAATGATGCCGAGTCTTCCCATACCATCCAGCTTGGCGGCTTCGATGTAAGAGTCATCCACCGTCAGGAAGGCTTGACGCATCATGAAAATATAATAGGGAGATACCATTTCAGGAAGGATCAAACCAAGGAAAGTATCCGTCAATTTCCAGTTTGCAAACATGATGTACAACGGAATGAAGGTAACTTGCAGAGGAATCATCAAGGCACCCAGAACCAAAAGGAAAATAACCTTTTGGCCACGGAATCTACCTTTGGAGAATCCGTAGGCGGCAAGCACTCCGGTAACCACTTGGCTGAACAGAATTCCAGCCGTCATCACAACGGTATTGTAATAATACTTGTTGAAATTGGCTTTCCCGAGCACATTGGTATAGTTTTCAAAATGCCATTCCCTCGGCCAAAAAGTCGGAATGGTCAAAAGTATCTCTTCCTGGCTTTTCACTGAGGAGATGAACATCCAATACAGGGGGAACAACATGAATATGGTTGCAGCAATTGCAATGGTATATTGCACGATGGTTGTGATGCGTCTTCTATTGATCGCCTGCTTGTTCAAGAGCATTGCCGTTTCGCTTTGATTGGTATTATGCATCATAATTCACCCGCTTATTCGAAACTTTCATCGTTGCAGCAGTGATCGCCAAGAGGATGATGAAGAAGAATACCGCAGTAGTAGATGCGCGATCCATGCGGAAATCTTCCATCGCATACTTATAAATCATGAATACGATGACTTCCGTCGACCGGTAGGGACCACCGGCTGTCATGACATCCACTGATTGGAATACCTTCATTGCAGATATAAACGTGGTCACAAACAAGAACAATGTAGTAGGCGAAAGCAACGGCAAGGTAATACGGGTGAATTGCACCCACTTGCTTGCCCCGTCTATGGAGGCTGCTTCATAATATGTTTTGCTGATACCACGCATGGATGCTATGTAGATCATCATCCCATAGCCAACTGTTCTCCAACCGGTGAGCATCAAGATGGAAAACAGGGCCCTGTTCCTATCCCCAAGCCAATTCACCCTATCCTTTCCCAGTTGTTCCAGAAAAAAATTGAGGATACCGTTCTGTGTATTGAGTATCCAGATGAACACTACTGCAGCACTGGACATGGCCACATATTTCGGCAGGAAGACCAAAGCTCTCATGATTGAAAAAGAGGAAGTGATCCGATTGAACACGAGTGCAAATATCATTCCACCGACTATGGTTATCGTCAATTCTCCCAACGTATAGAGGGCGGTGACTTTCAACGAATTCAAAAGATATTTTGTTCCTGAACCTTGGAACAACCAAGTCCAGTTCTTGAGTCCTACATATTGATAATTGTCGTTGATGAGATTCCAGTTGGTGAAGCTGATACGAATGACCTGCACCACCGGATAATACACGAATATGCCCAGAAAAAGCAAAGCAGGGAGAACAGTTGCAAAGTCCTTCCCTTCTCGGATTCGTATATGCATTGAGGGTTGTGGTTTCATGATGTTGAACATCCTTCATCTCTGCAAGAAACGATGCCGTCCAGATTATTCTGGACGGCAGATACTACGATTGTCACCTATTCAGAGTCAGCGAGTACTTCGTTGATCTCGTCAGCCATATACCCAAGCTGGGTATCGACATCCTGACCCTCGATCATGATCTGATCAAGATAGGATTTCCAAATTGTCGCCAATTGGTTCCAACCCGGATGCTGGATGCGAGGATTGATCTCATCCAGATTGTCGAAAATTGCCTTGAAAGCAGGCTTCCTCTGCAGGAAAGCTTTTCCTTCCTCATTGGTAAGTACAGAATTTCTGGTCGGGATGTATCCCGTTCCATCAGCCCACTTCATATTGACATCTTTTCCGATCAGGTACTGCAGGAACACCCATGCGGCATTCTTGGTCTTCTGATCATTCTTTGCAGGAATCAGGAGAACACTGCCCCCGATCTCACTCTTCTTGGTAGCGCCGGCGGGAAGCCAAGCCATTCCAACTTCAAAGTCCTTGACCAAATTGGTGTAGGTGTTATACAGCGAACTGGTGTGGATGACGGAGAACGTCTTCTGGTCGATGAAGTTCTGCCGCATGTTGGAAGAGGCACTCGTCCCGGAAGCCCAGTACGTATAGCCTTTCTTCACCCAATTCTGGAACTTTTTGGTAAGATCAGTGGAAATCGGACCGGCGAGGTCGGTGGTGACTCCATCATCGTTGATGATCTTAACGCCGCTGTTCAAGAAGAAGGTCTCAAAATACCACTGATCCCAACCGGGGATGATCGTGGCCCAACGGGTAGTGGTTCCATCTGCGGCGATCTTGGAAGCTTTCTTCATGAATGCATCCAGATCATCGATCTTTGCAGGAATCGTGATCCCTTCCTTGTCCGCCATCGTCTTGTTGTAATACATGACTTGGGTGGAAATCAGGAACGGCACGGTCACCTGTTTTCCTTCATAACTGGTTGCTTCGATCAAACCCTGTCCGAAGTCATCAATATCATACCCGGTGGCTTTGATGTAGGGGGTAAGATCTTCGGTCAACCCGCCTTTTCCATACTCGGCGACATACGGCGTGTTTGCAGCACTGAGGGCCGGAAGTCCGGTTCCTGCAGCATGTGCCGCTACAAGCGTCTCATTGAGCGTCGTATAGTTGCCGATGTACTTTGCTTCAACCGTGATCAATGGATGCGTTGCATTGAAATCCCCAACAATTTCATCCACCAACGGCCAATACTGCTGTTCAAGAGCATGCCACCATTCAATGGTGATAGGTTCAGTCACTTCATACGAAACCGCAGGTTTTGCCGGTGCAGCAGCCTTCTCAGGTGCTCCTGTCGCAAATACCATACCCATGCTAAGAAGAGCGAGTACCGTGAGCAGTACAATTTTCTTCATGCAATTCCTCCTTGTGTGGGTGTATCCCACAAAATAGTCTACGGTGCACTGGAGTGTATGTCAAAGAAAAATTGTAAATAAACACGTAATAAATTGTTAATTTACTGCTAATTACCGTATATATTTTAACTATTTTTAAGCAAGTGCGCAGTATGAATAGGTCTTAAACCTTGGTAATAAAAATAGATGCATCCCAAATTTGTTCTCTTTGATACAATGATCGGAGGAACAGAGAAGCCAACATACACAACGGGCCTGCTGAAAAGAGTATGGTTATTGGGAAAAAATACAGGAGTGTAAGAAAAAGAAAGAAACAAAGCAAAACCGTCAAGCTGGTGGCCGCATGCTTGAAGGTCATGATGAACGTTATATGCACAAGTTTGCTGAATGAGGTATGCATGATTGCAGTCAGGGCAAAGAATTGTGTGCTGAAAAGCAGTACTATCAAAAAAAGGCCCAAAGCGACGAAAAATAAAGAAGGAGCAAATTGGAGGAAGAAATATGCATCAAAGGTAAGGAATGCAGCAAGGGCCGCCATAAGGAGAAACCCTAATGTGGACTGTTTGAACGTTCGTCTGAATGCGGAAAAATAGGTTCTTAAAATATACGCTTCCCTTCCCTCCAATACAGCGAAGCAATATGAATACAAGGCACTGGTTGCGCATCCAATGGTGATGATCGGAAGGCTGCAGACAATCCAAAGCAGGCCAGCAAAGGCAAGGTAATACAATTTCAGCAAAAACGACCATACTGCATTATCCGGATCAAAAATTGCGTTGATATCCATAGTACCTCGCATCCTCTTGCGTTTCTTGTCGTATCGTTTCAAGTATGATAGGCTGTTTGCTTGTGCGAGGCAACCAGATGAAACCAATACGACGACCATCCATTCGAACCAGTATGCTCGCCCTGTTTCTTTCGGCGCTGTTGATCGTCTATGGCTGGGATCTCTGGACCCAACATACCAAGCAGATTGTGCTTCAGCTCTTCATTGCCAATGACGAGCAGAACAGAATGCCGGAAAAAACCGTGGAACAAGACTTGTCGAAGTTCTTTTCGCTTGAGCAGAACCAAAAAGTGGCCGTTGATGACTCCTTGTATATTACATTCGGAGTCCAGGACCGCTATATCGAAGCAAGCCTGTCAAAACTATACGCGTATATGGCTGCCAAGGAATTGGATGTCCTGATCGCTCCCCGAGCAGTTGCTGAACACTATGTTGCAGCATTGCCATTTCTTGATATCCCTACGCTTCTTGCCAACAGAGCCGATTTGCTGGAGATCGTACATGATTCATTGGTGAAATCAGAAGGGAAAGAAAAAGCGTATCTGCTCGATCTTTCCACCAGCAGATACGCTCATTCCGATGCTGACACCCTGGTGATTCCCGCCAGCGCACCGCACAAGGAGGCGATCATTCAATTCCTCTCGTATCTCTACAGCATGCAAGACTGAATGCTACCGGTCTCCCCTGACTTCATGCAGGATATCCCGTACCTCAGGATCGGAGAACTGTTCATCGATTTCCTCAGAACTCAATCCAAGGAATTCATGACAGTTATAATGAATCCACCGCTCATCCTCCACACTGTTCAGTATATGCTTACGGCAATAATAATCGGGTTGGATCGGAAGCGGTTCTTCCTTCTTGTACAAGGGGACCTTGTAATCATAGACGGCGATTTTCAGATCCTCACGGGGAATTCCTTTCTTCATGATGATCTTTCCCAAAGCATTTACCGTCTTACCGGTATCAAAGATATCGTCAACCAATAAAATCTTGTCTCCGGTACGAAGATGTTCCGGTGAATATGTCCAGCCATCAACCATTACATTGGTCTGACTGCGTAAATACCCATAGGAACGGGCAACCACAGCCGCGTAGAAAACCGGACGACCCTGTTCGCGTATTCTGATCATCTTATAGTATTCGCTGAATACGTTCGCCATGTAAGCACCACCTCGTAGGGAGGCGTAAATAATATCGGGAACAAAATGATCATCCTTGTACATGTGATGTGCAAGTTTCAAGGCGCTGTCCCGAATGGAATCACAACTGATAAATTCCTTAACCACCATATAATCTCCCTACCGACTAGAGTACCGTCAAAATTTCCAAACCATCCTTTGTACAGGCAACAGTATCCTCAAAATGAGCAGATGGCAACCCATCGAGGGTAACCACCGTCCAGTCGTTGGACAGGACTTTGATTTTATGTGTCCCCAAATTGATCATCGGCTCAATAGCCAATACCATTCCTTCCCTGATCCTTGGATTGGGTAGGTATGAACTTACATAGTTGGGAATCTCCGGTTCTTCATGGACATCCAGTCCCACGCCATGCCCGCAATAATCACGCACGACGCCATAGCCGTATTTATGGGCGTATTTGTAGACTGCCGAACCAATGTCCTGAATCCGTGCACCCTTCTGGGCTGCCGCATCTATGCCCAGTTTCAGACATTGCTCGGTCACCTCACAAAGCTGACGATACTCATCCTTTGTCTTGCCGATAATGAATGTCCGAGCCATATCGGAATAATGTCCATTGAGATTGATGCCGAGATCGACATCAACCAGATCTCCTTCCTTGATGATCGTCTTCCTGGAAGGAATGCCATGAATGACTTCCTCATTGACCGAAATGCAGGCGGTCGCCGGAAAGCCCTCATAGTGAAGAAATGCAGGAACACCCTTATGCTTAACAATGAATTGATAGCAAAATGCATCAATGTCCAAGGTGGACATGCCGGGTTCGATAAACGTTGACAAATCCTGCATCAATTGTGCAGTCAGATGACAAGACTCACGGATTCGTTTGATCTGTTCCTCAGTCTTCAGTCGTATCATGCCTATGTTGCTCCGTAATTGGGAAAAGTTGCTTCTGCATCGTATCAAGAATGCCGTTGATGAACTTGTAATTGACTTCCGTTGAAAAGTCCTGACTGAGTTTCACCGCCTCATCGATGACGATATGGGGATGAATATCCTCAAAGAGCAGGCAGAACACACTGATCCGCAAAATATTCCGATCGACGATATCGATGCGTTCCAATGGACGATTCAACGAATATTTACTGATGAGATCGTTGATCCGTTCCAAGTTCTCCAACGTACCTCTCAATAAATACATTCCATAGACTTTTACCTCATCCTCAAGCTGTTCGTATTCCTCTTCGGTAATACCACTGAACAGAAGCGGCAGGTTGGCCTCAGCCAGCTCATGGTTGAAATCCATGGCGTAGAGCGTCTGTAATGCCAATTCTCTAGCTTTATGTCGTGTCTTCATCTTACTTCTTATACAGGATATTGATCGTAGCGGACTTGCGAAGATCATCCACCAAGCTGTTGATTGCTGAATAATAGGCTTCCTGTCGTTTCGTATTGGTCAGCTGGCTGGTGATGTAATCACGGATAGTGGTGGTAGTATTGGGACTGATCGCATCATTCAACGCAAGGATTTTCGTTTCATTATACGCTAGGACTTTCAGGATATGATAGCCGGTCTTGGAGGTGACCACATCACTGGTAGATCCCACCTCAGTGGTAAAGGCCACATCAAAGAAGGTCTCGCCCAATCCGTTCATGGCATCCTTATTATCCATGGTAAGCCAACCGATATCCCCTGCCTTGTTTTTGCTCTGTAGGTCCTGTGAATAATCGACCACTGCCTTTTCAAAGGTGAGTTGACCGGATTTGATCTTTGCTGCCACATCCTCGAGCATTGCCTTGTTTTTTGCATTGGTCGCATCATCCTGCGCAAAGGGAATATAGATATGACTCAGCTTTACGGTCTCTGGACTGACAAACTGAGTCTTATTTTTTCGGTAGAAGGAATTGATCTCAGCATCACTAACCGATATCGGAGCATTGAGAATGTCCGCCTTTTTCATGCGCACATACGAATCAACCAACAACTGTTCTCCCAACATCTTCCGGTAGGCGTCAACCGATCCGAAATTATTGGAAATTACCTGGGCGAATTCCTCATCACTGAGCTTCTGGTTGTACGTAGCCTCAAGACTCGACTTCTGTGAAGCGTAGGCACTGTCGATCATGCTGTCGGTAACTTTGACGCCATCCCTGGCCGCTCCCTGACGAAACAATTCATTGTTGATCAATAGACTCAATACCTGCAACGGATCTACGGTACTTGGGTCTTTTCCAGCTGCTGTGGCACTATCCTGATATTTCTTTACTTCTGCATCCAAATCCGCCATCGTGATAGGGGTGGTCTTGGTCAGACGTACGGTGGCAGCAGGGGCGCCAATCGTGGCAGCTCCCAGTGAAGAAACTGCAAACAAGATAAGCACCAACACAATTGCACTACGTTTCATATACAGTACTCCTAACGTATTCATTCTCACAAGGTACTACCTTGGAAGCAGAGAATCAATCAAATCTGAAGATGTTTGCCGACTGCACGGGCGAAATCAGCCTTGGAAAGGATTTCACTCTTCTTCAGGAACATCCCTTCCTTCTCCATCGCTTTCATCAACGTCTGCAAGGTCTTCATGGAACGAATCCCCCCCTTGGTGATGAATGCCATGCATCGTTTTCCGGAAATGGCACCGGCGGTCTTGAGAAAGCTTTCCACCATAGAAGGAATTTTGCCGCCGAAGAACGTCGTGTTCTCTGTTCCAATGACCAAATAATCATAGAAGGAAACGATTTTTGCTCCTTCAAGGGACATATCCAACACATCGACCATATGACCTTGTGCAGCAATTCCCTCACTGAGCGCTTTTGCGATTGCCTTCATCTTCTCATTGCCTTTGGCTGCCGGTGCATAGAGAACACAAACTTTCATAAAAACTCCCTTGAAACACAGCTACCGACCGCACTGCTGCGGCCGGTAGTCAATTGTAATGAAGCAGCTACCGTCCTAGTTGGCGGCAGTTGGGGCTGTACTGGCAGGAGCAGTTTCACTTGTCTTCCACCAATCAGTCGTCTGCTGTACCTGATCTGTCGTTACGGAATTAAGCAGGGTATCTTGAGACGGAGTCTTGTTGGCAAAAGCTACGACTAGTGCCAATACCAAGAAAAGCGCCGCAAGTGTCGCAGTGGCCTTATTTACCACGCTACTGGCATGAGACCCGAATGCAGTATTGCTACCACCTCCGAAAATGCCACCCAATCCTTCACTCTGCTCATCCTGAACTGCTACCAGGAAGATCAAAAGCAGGCTGACAATCACAAACAAGACCAACAAAATAATGCTCAAAACACCCATTTCTTTACTCCGCTTACTTATCGAACTGTACAATCGGAAGGAATTGCTCAACGGAAAGTGAAGCCCCTCCTACCAATGCACCATCGATATGCTCCTTGGACATCAAGGCTTTCGCATTCGAAGCCTTTACTGAACCACCATACTGTATAATGAGCTCTTCTGCAACACCCTTTGTGTAGAGTTTTGCGACAAGAGACCGAATAAAAGCATGTGCAGCATCAGCATCCTCAGGGGTTGCCGTCTTTCCCGTTCCAATCGCCCAGACCGGTTCATATGCCAAGGTGATGTGTTTCATCTGATCGGCGGAAACACCTTTCAACCCCTCGGTGACCTGTCTGGTCAGCACTTCCTCAAGCTTTCCGGCTTCACGCTCGGACAGGGTTTCCCCGATGCACAAATCTACATCCATTCCCTGTTCAAGCGCCAATACCACTTTTCGGTTGATGAACTGATCACTTTCTCCATAGAGAGCCCTTCGTTCGCTATGGCCGAGAATGACATTGGTTACTCCCAGATCCTTGAGCATCAAGGCACTCACTTCGCCGGTGTAGGCACCACTGAGGTTGTCACTCATATTCTGAGCGGCAACAATAATGGAAGAGCCTTTCACCGCTTCCAACACGGCGGGAATTGTGACAAACGGGGGTGCGATCATAACCTTGGTAGAGGTACCTTCAAGTGCCTTTGCAAGAGCTTTTGCAAAGGCGGCACCTTCACTCGGTTTCATGTTCATCTTCCAGTTACCTGCAATATAGGGTTTTCTCATCTTATTTCTCCAAAGCTTTGATGCCGGGAAGTACCTTCCCTTCGAGGAACTCGAGGGATGCACCGCCACCGGTACTGACATGACTGATCTTATCCGCCAAATGGAATTTGTTGATTGCCGCCACACTGTCTCCACCGCCGACGACGGTCGTAGCATTGCTGTCTGCAAGAGCCTTTGCAACCGTCAGCGTACCTTGTGCAAACGCATCGAACTCAAACACGCCCATCGGACCGTTCCAAACGACACTCTTGGCCTTGGCGACCGCTTTTACGATCAGATCAATCGTTTTCGGACCAATATCCATACCGATCAGATTCTCAGGAATATTCACATCATCAACAGCAACAACTGCTGTATCTTCCTTGAATTCGGCACCACACAGATGATCAACGGGAAGAATGACTTGTACGTTCTTTTCCTTTGCCTTTGCCAGGAAGGAAGCAGCCACATCCTTGTATTCTTCCTCCACCAGGCTCTTGCCGATTGCATGACCTTGCACGGCAAGGAAAGTATAGGCCATACCACCACCGATGACGATGGTATCACAGGTGCGGACCAGACTTTCCAGAACACTGATCTTGCTGGAAACTTTGGAGCCCCCGATGATGGCGACGAACGGCTTGTCCGGATTTTCCAACAAGGGCGCCATGAATTTCACTTCCTTCTCAATGAGGAACCCTGCATAGGACGGAAGATAGTGTGCCACACCTTCCGTGGATGCATGAGCACGGTGCGCAGTTCCGAATGCATCGTTGACATACACATCGCCGAAAGAAGCAAGTTTCTTTGCAAATTCAGGATCATTGGCTTCTTCTTCCGCATAGAAACGGACATTTTCCAACAACAGCACTTCACCCTTCTTCAGAGCCTTGACCTGTGCCTCCACCTCGGGACCAATAACATCATTGGCGAGGATCACTTGTTTGCCCAGCAACTCAGAAAACCGTTTGGCGATGGGAGCCATGGAAAATTCCGGGTTTTTCTTTCCCTTGGGACGACCGAAATGGCTCATGACCACCACGGCAGCTCCCTTGTCCAGCAGATACTGTATGGTGGGAAGTGCGGCTTCGATACGGGTGTCATCCGTTACCACCCCATCTTTCAAGGGTACGTTGAAATCAACGCGAACCAAGGCTTTCTTGTTGGAGAAATCACATTCCCGAATAGTATTAAGAATCATAACTTACCTCTTTTGATCGGTATAATCATCGTTTCTCTTCACCAGCAAGGAAATCAGGCCTGTTTTTGACAGGCCTGATCATCCATTGCACTAAATTTATTTCACCAGCTTTCTGGCAAGATCGACAACACGGGTGGAATACCCCATCTCGTTGTCATACCAGCTGACGACCTTGAACATTCTCTCGCCCATCTTCATGGTCAAAGAGGCATCAAAGATCGAAGAGTGGTTGTTGCCTACGATGTCGTGGGAAACAATCGGATCCTCGGTGTACTCAAGCACATAGCTCATCGGACCCTCGGAAGCCTTCTTCATTGCTGCATTCACGTCCTCAACCGTAGCATCCTTTGCAAGGGTAACCACCAAGTCCACAACCGATCCGGTCGGAGTGGGAACGCGCATGGCCATACCGTTGAGCTTGCCCTTCAGAGCGGGAATAACCTCACTGACGGCCTTGGCGGCACCAGTGGTGGTCGGGATGATGGATACTGCGCCGGCTCTGGCCCTTCTGAGGTCCTTGTGCGGCTGATCCTGCATGACCTGGTCATTGGTATAGGAGTGGACGGTGGTCATCAAACCCTCGACAATGCCAAAATTGTCATTCAAGACTTTGGCAAGCGGAGCCAAGCAGTTGGTGGTGCAGGAAGCATTGGAATATGCCTCGAGGCTGTAATCAATCTGATCATCATTTACGCCGCAAACAATCGTCTGTTCGATCTTATCCTTGGCAGGAACGGTGAGGATGACTTTCTTGGCACCAGCCTTGATATGATCCTTGTAACCGCCCTTCGGGCTTTCGGCCTGCGTGAACACACCGGTGGACTCGATGGCTACATCAACCCCAAGCTCTTTCCAGGGAAGCTCTGCCGGATTGCGGAGAGCAAAAACAGGAATGGACTTACCATCAACGACGATGGCATTCTCTACAGCCTTGACACTCTTGGGATATACTCCATAGTTGGAATCGTATTTCAGAAGGTGAGCCAGAGTCTTGGGATCAGTGAGGTCATTGATACCTACAATCTCAATGTTCTTGTCTTCAAAAGCAATTTTGAAAACATTGCGTCCGATTCTTCCGAAACCATTGATTGCAATTTTCATTGTTTGTTTCCTCCGGGAATTCTTATTGTGTATCGATATTAATATACTGTTTTCCTTTATACAGGGTCAACGTATATCCTTACGTTTTGACAACCAATTTCAATTGGTTGATCTTATGCCCGTCAATATCCTCGACGGTAAAAATGGCTTCATTATCCTCGACCGATTCATCCTTGAGCGGGATTCTTCCGAATAATTCGAAGACATACCCTCCCAGTGTCTCAAAATCTTCCTCAGCCAAATGAAGTCCAATCGCTTCGTTCACTTCCTCAATGGAAGTACGAGCTTCCACGACGAAGGTGTTGTCATCCACTTTGTGGATTCCATCATCCTCATCCTCATCAAATTCATCCTGAATGTCCCCTACGATGACTTCCAGGATATCTTCCATGCTGATGATTCCACTCACCCCACCGTATTCATCGATGGCAATGGCAATATGCACCTTACGCAATTTGAATTCGCGAAGCAAATCATCAAGATGCTTACTTTCCGGGATGAAATAGGGCTTGCGCATCAGAGCCTTGACATTGAACTCTTTTTCCACCCCATGGCGGAGGATGTCTTTTGCATACAGAACACCGATGATGTTGTCAATCGTCTGTTCGTATACCGGATACCGGGAATAGCCCTGCTCCTGAATGACGTCATACAGTGCATCAAGGGTGATATCGCTGCTGATGAACTGGACATCAACCCGAGGAATCATGATCTCTTTGACCGTCTTATCCCTCAGTTCCTTGATCCCTTCGATCATGGTCTGCCGTTCTTCCAGTTCCGCCTTCGTCCGTTCCTCTCGATCACGATCCTCACGACCCATCCTGAACAGACCCTTCCATGGCAAGCTCAACGTTTGCTCCCCCTCACTTGCGCCAACAACTGCTCCTGCTTCACCAACATAGGTTCATCAGCATCATTGGTGGCATGGTCCTCACCCAAAAGGTGCAACAGACCATGAATCAACAGACGGTGCAGTTCCTCCGCAGGTTCTACACTAAAGGATAGTGCATTTCTTTTCAAGGTATCAAGGGAAATAACCATATCGCCCAATACCCGAATTTCCTGTGGAACCGGTTCCTCCTCATCGAAATGCAACTCCGGCCAACTGAAATCCTCAACTTCATCCTCCTGGACGAAGGAAAGGATATCCGTAGGTTCATCCTTATCCCGATACGTTTGATTCAATGCTTGGATCGAAGCATCACTGACAAAACTCACGGAGAATTCACAGTCATGCAAATCCAGTACCCCTGCTACCTGCTCAAGATAGGCAAGCACCATCGCCTCCGGAGCTTCATCAGTATATGCATCCAATTCATACGAGACATCAATATAATTCATATTCACCCCTACCCCTTGCTCTTCGGGTTCTCAATTTTTTCATCAGGATATTCGATGCGATGATGATCCCTTCCGATCAAAGTCTGGACGAATGCATCCTCGATATGATCCAAATCAGTCAAGGAAAGCTGGGAATCGTTGAGTTGCCCTCGTTCAATCTTTCCCATAATGATCGAATGTGCAAGTTTCTGATATTTCGAATGGTTCGGCCGCTTGATTGTTCTGCTTGCAGCTTCCACACAATCGGCGAGCATGACAATGGCGGATTCGGGAAAGGTGGGAGGATTGCCATTGTAGGAAAAATCGTCCTCCTTGACATCCACACCCGCTGACTGGGCCTGCTCTTTCGCCTCATTATAGAAGAATTGGATGACATCGTTGCCATGGTGTTGGGCGATGATGTCCAGCACTTCCTGGGGAAGGCCTGCTTCCCTTCCCTTTTCCAGCCCCAGTTTCACATGGCTCTTGATGATGGCTGCCGAAAGGCTTGGCTTGATATCGTCATGCTTGTTTTCCGAACCTTGGTTCTCAATGAAGTATTCTGGATGGTCGGCTTTGCCGATATCATGAAAAATTCCCCCGACCCGGGCAAGCATCGCATTCGCTCCGATGGCCTTCGCCCCTTGGTAGGCCAATTCCGAAACATACCGACTGTGGTTGAATGTTCCCTGTGCAACCGCAGCAAGTCTTTCCAGAACCGGACTGTCGGAGAACGCCAATTCACTGAGGCGGAATGCAGTGGGAATGTTGAAGATGTGTTCACACAGCGGAACAGCCGCCTCAACGATGACCAAGGAAATCGTCAAATTGATCAGCATTCCCCCGATCAAGGGAAGCAAAGACTGCAACGGAAGACCGACGATCAGATTCAAGGCCAATGCAGCAAAACTGGTGCTCAATCCTGCATAGAACCAATTGAACAGGTCTTCCAAGCGTTTGATGGTGTACTGGAAGAAATACAGGCTCAATCCACTTACCGTCAAGGAGAAGAAGAATGTCATCGAAGTCGCCTGCGGCATCAGGGTTGCATAACAGGCAAGCAGGAAGGCTGCGACCAGGCCGAGCCGTTTCTTGCTGGTGATATGAGCAGTGAACAACGGAGCAAACAGGACCGGTAGGAAGGAATCGAGGAAGGGAATCGAATAGGATTGCAGGATCGACGTCAGAGCGAAAAGTGCCAACAGTGAGAACAGTACAGAGAAAAGCATCAAGTTCAAATAGAGGTACAACCGACGTTCTGTATGATGAAATTGAATGAATACAAAGATTGAGACACTGGTGGCAAGCAAAATGAATATGGACCGTCCGATCAATTCCAACAAGGTATAATGAAAAACATGGCTTCCAATTTTTTGCAAAAGCAACAATTGGGCTTTCGTTACCACGGTATCCTTCGTTACGATCCGTTGCCCGCGTTCCACGCTCACGGTCTGCGGAATAATCTGCTGTGCCGCCTGTGTTCTGAGCGCCAAGGTCTCAACTTCTTCATAGTGTACGTTTTCTTCAAGCAGCAAAGCCAGGGTATCCGTCAAAAGATACGGCTGGAACGAAGCATCCAGGGACAGATAAGCTTTGAATACATCTTCCAGGACTGCATACATGCGATCTTTGGTAACCGCCTGTGAAACCGATTGCTCTCTAAGCGGGTCAAGCCCCTTCATGGAAACCGTATTGTCGATGAGAAATGTAGTATAGCCATCCTGTTGTATACGACTCAGGTCCTCTCTTGTGTACAGCCCATCACTCAGAATCCGATTGCTTGCCTGCCGCAAAGCATCGAAGAACATCAGTTTCTGTTGGTCATTGAGCGATGATATCCTTCCCAGAACGTTCCCTGAGTCAGCACGGTTTTGTTCCTCAAGCTTTGATTTCAATACCTGAAACTCCTGCTCTGCATTTTCGGCGGTGATCGCCGTCAGCTCCTTGATACGTGCATAGGATTCATTGGTAGGACGCAAAGCATAGGAAAAATGCGGGAGAACCGATTTCAGGGCATCCTGAATCAGCGCATTGGTTTTCGTTTCATCGACGAATTGGAATGATGACGGAGAAAACACGTCCTCATCGGCCAACTCACCGACCTTGTAGCGGGTTCCCAGATTCTGCATGCCGATGTCCGATCGTTGGCTGCTCAACAACGGCACCAACATTGCGGTGATGACCGTCAACAGTACCAAGACGATACTCAGCCTTCGGCCCAGCTTTTTGGAGGCGACAAAATCACCCTTGGGTAGCTGACGTTTCATCGTTTCCCTCTTTGGATGGTCTGATTGAGATCGGTGGCATATGCATCGATGATATGCTGGACTATCCGGGAACGAACCACATCACGGGAATCGAACATAATGAAATCCAGGCCCTCTATCCCCGATAGTATATGCATCGCATGCACCAATCCGCTGTCCTTGTTGCGGGGAAGATCCACTTGGCTGATATCACCGGTGATGATGGCATTGGAATTCTCTCCCAATCGGGTGAGAAACATCTGCATTTGTTCCTTGGTCGTATTTTGAGCCTCATCCAGAATGACGATCGCATTCTGCAAGGAACGTCCCCGCATATAAGCAAGTGGTGCGATCTCTATACTACCGTTCTCTTCCAGCCTTCTGATATTTTGTACACTGATCATCGCCTCCATTGCATCGTACAGCGGTCTGAGATACGGATTGATCTTTTGGGCAAGATCGCCGGGCAGAAACCCGAGATTCTCCCCGGCCTCGACAATCGGTCGGGTGAGAATCAGCTTATGCCGTTTCCCACTGAGCAATAAGCTGAGTGCATAGGCAACCGCCAAAAAGGTTTTTCCTGTTCCTGCAGGACCAATGCCAAATACAATCTGGTTTTGTTCCATGCTCTTGATGTAATCCTCCTGTCGAGGACTCTTTGGATAGGCGAACCGATTATGCACCAAGATGAAAGGCCGCTCATTTTGACCTTGGATCAACAGTTCATCAATGGAATCAATATGCTTGAGACTTTGAAATTCCATAAAGATCTCAGTTTCACTGAAATAATGCTGATCCTCAGCAAGCTGTTTCAACCGTTCAAGCAATACGGAACAACGTTCGACGATACGTTCTTCCTTGCTCAAACAGGTGAGCGTAATTCCTTTTACAAACAAATCACATCCGAGCAAAGCTTCCAGATACGGCAGGTTCCGGTCATTGATGCCCAAGACCCGCTCCATCTGTTCTTCACTGGAAAACTCCACACTTCTTTCCATGCACAATCCTATGAAAGCTGAGAGCGTACCCACTGTGAGTCGGTTTGTGTCCAGCTCTCTTCAACATTCAGCTCAGGCAAGGCATTCCATTGCAGGAATACGGATACGGTCGGTACCCAGCTGTATTGGTTGTTCGATAATACAACACTTCCTTGGTATTTACAATTCAAGGACCAATCCGACAAATAATGTACAAACTCCAAGGATAGCGAGGTAAGGTTGAATTGGGTGTTGTACCTGCCGGTACCGCTGAAATCGAAGCTTCTCAGCAAATCCTCCCAGAGATAGTCGAATCTGAAACGGTCAGTCCCATCATAATATTTGAAAAAGCCTGTATTGGTGCTGGTAACTGAGAAAAATACATCCATGAATTCTGCTATCTGCAGACCCACATTCGCTTTGAAGGAAAAATTTGATGCATATCGGTCTTGGAAGTGAAAGGTGAAGGTGGTATCCAGACCAAGGCTCAGTGCCACCCGACGCTTGGAGAAACGCCAGTTCAATTCCTTTGCGGAAATTTGGATTTTCATGCTTAAAGGATCAAGATTACCGATGCTTCCGTTGCTGGAATAACTCACTTGGAAATAGGGAACTTGCAGGGTGAACGTCAAATCATCAACGGCATGTTCCAAACCATCGGAATTCAACCCTGCATAGGAAAAGGTTTGGCCTATGGTGATCGTTTTCTGCAAGAAAGAGAGTTTGGCGCTCTCCGAGAGGGAAAGTGCATGGAACCACGTTCCGGAATTTTCCCTAAGATCATAGGTTTGCGTTGCCGAAGCGTTGAATAAAGACGTGGAAATTTGCTGTTTACCTTGCACCATATCCCCTACCAACCGTCCATTCTCATCAACCCATCGCAAAGAACCGGACAGGGTGTATGGTTGGTATACATACTGCAAAGCAGAGATTACACTCTGCTTCACCGGATAGAGATTTGCGGTAAGCGAAGGCTTCAGGTTCCCCAGAGCCAAGGGGATGCCATATTCCCAAGCGAGCTGGTGGACAGTGACCGAATCACGGTTGAATGCATAGGTGGTTTCTTCTTCTGATGGAAGTGGTTCGGCAGTGGAGAATGTACGTTGAAAACGATACAGACGCTGGCTGAGGGTATACGTAACCCCCAAAATCGGCACGGAAGCCTTGGTCAGGCTGAACAATTGCATTTGCTGCGAAAGATAGGCGGTTTTACTCTGATCTTCCACAATGCTGTATTGTGGGAGCAGTTCTTCAGAGAGTGCGAGCAATTTGGTATTGGGTGAGGCGTCCAAACGAAGGGAAGCCTTGGTAAGACTATAAAAATACCGGTCCTTGTTCCAATCGATCTGTCCCTGTGGTGCTTCAAATGTCTGGGTAAGCGTCTGGTCGATTGAATATCCCAAGGAGAGCTTGCGTTCTGGTGGCCTAGCACCGTCCTTGCTGGACGTACTGTCCATGGAATAGGGAGGCGGCAGCAATGCATCACCATCAAAAGACACTTCTTTTGCTGGTGCATCTTGTTTTTTTTGTTTTTCCAGTTCAGTAGACAGGGAAAAGATACTGCCCTTCAGATGCGCCGAGAGCTCAGGTAAGGTAAGGCTATCCAATTGATAGGCATACGTCGAGTCAATATCTTTCCAATTCCAGGTGGCGACCGCTTTGAGATTGGAGATGGTGAGGGTTGAGACCCAAGGTTCCAAACGGGACAAAGGCATGGAAAAGGACCCATCGATGTTCCAGGTATAGGAGGCGACGTCACTCAGGAAGGTAGTGGGGAATTCCTGTTTTTTCCCGAACAGCGCATCGAACGAAAAGGATGTCAATCTGTTGGCGTACAAGCGTTTTACTTTGGGATCTGAATAGAGAGGGATGGATATTTTCAGGTTTACTGATTTTGTATCAACCACAAATTGGTTTTCTGAATAATACCTGAGCTTCGGAACATCACCATAGAGGGAGAGGGCCTCCTTTCCCTCAGGATACAAGGCGACCGAGCCCAAAGACTTGAGTGTCAATTTCTTATCCCAGAGATTGCCATACCCATCCAAGCCCAACATGACGCCGTCGTTCTCATAGGCATCAGCAAGCAATGCAAGATAGGATTCACTTTTTTGCGCCCATTCATCGAAGTCGGAGGGCTTACCCTTCGTCGCATAGATCGGACCATCCGGATAGACCGCCGCAGAATCTGAGAAGGAGAGCAAACTGGTGAAACTGCTTTGCTTGGATTGTTTGAGGTATGGATATGATCCGAATAATTCATAGGTTGTGGAAACAAACATACCACGGTCACTGACAAAGCCCATTGCAGGGTTTCCCACCATGCGATTCCCGGGAATCAGGAAAAAAGGAGTCCAGAAAACAGGCACCCTTCCCAGCGAAAGCGAAGCGTTGTGCAAGAGCAAGTCACCTCCTGGCAGAACATAGAGTTTCGAAGCCCGCAAAGAGGAAAGCGGATCCTCCTTTCTGGTCCCGATCCAACCTTGTTCGTACGAGAGACCTCCATCCTGCCCTCTTGAGGTAATCAAGGACCCGAAGGTATATAAACTGATTTTCTGATTCTCGCTGTTCTTCTGTTCCTGCAAGGTTGCCGTCTCACTGAACAAGACTGAGGAATCAGACCAATCCAAGGTTACGATACTGCCTTCCATGGTTTGCAGGTTCGCTTGGTTTCTGCTGTCCACATACGTAACTTCGCCCTGCGCACTGAGCAGGGTGCGGTCAACATCCACCAGCATGCGCTGGGCACGCAATTTGGTTCCTTCCTTGCTTCCTTCCTGCAGGAAGGTCACCTCCACATTGCCTTCCAACCGCACCAATGATGAGGCTGCATTAGTCTGCATGGAATCTGCATGCACTATTTCAAGATGATACCGATTGCTCCCATTCTTGACTGCTTCCACCTTTGCCTGGGTGATCTGATGATAGGCCCTGAGACTTGCACGCATTTCCTCGGTTTCGCCGACTGCAAGATTGCGCAGTTGAACCATCTGCACCAGTTGCTGCTGGTCAGCTTGCTCAATCTGCAAGGCGAGAAGCAAGGCATCATCCTGTGCATACAAAACCGAGCCCAGTGAGAGCAACAGGGCGCATACGAACACGATGGAACTCAGTCTTTTCTCAACCTTTTTCATGAAACATCTGAGCAAGATAATACCCTGTGTGGGAGTCCTTGCATAGGGCAAGTTGCTCAGGAGTTCCGGTTGCCACAATCATTCCGCCGCCATCACCACCTTCAGGTCCAAGATCAATAAGGTGATCCGCCTGCATGATGACATCCAGATTATGTTCAATCAACAATACGGTGTTGCCGGCATCGACCAGCCGATCCAATACTTCCATCAGTTTCTTAACATCTGCAAAATGCAGGCCGGTGGTCGGCTCATCCAATACGTACAACGTTTTGCCCGTGCCGTATTTGGAAAGCTCCAAGCTGAGTTTCACCCGTTGGGCTTCCCCGCCGCTGAGGGTCAAGGCGCTTTGTCCCAATTTGATGTATTCAAGCCCTACGGAGATGATGGTATCGATCTTTCGTTTAATCCTGGGGATGGCACTGAAGAATTCGCTGGCTTCCTCCATGGTCATTTCCAAAACCTCATGGATGTTCTTGCCTTTATAGCGTACGGCCAGGGTCTCTTTATTGAATCGCTTGCCATGGCAGACGTCACAAGTTACATAGACATCAGGAAGGAAATTCATCTCGATCTTCAGATTCCCATCGCCTTGGCAGTTCTCACATCGCCCTCCGGGTACATTGAAGGAAAATCTCCCGCTCTTATAACCACGGGCCTTGCTTTCCGGAAGTGAGGCGAAGAGCTCTCGAATGGCAGTGAATACCCCCACATACGTTGCAGGGTTGCTCCGAGGAGTCCTGCCAATGGGACTTTGGTCGATGTTGATCACTTTGTCTATATGCTGTACGCCGGTTATTGCAGTAAATCCATCGTAATTCGGCGCTTTTCTGGAGAGTTGGCGTTGAACCGCAGGCAGCAGGACCTCATTGAGCAAAGAACTTTTTCCGCTTCCGGAAACACCGGTGAACACCACCAGCTTACCCAAGGGAATATCAACATCCAGTTGCTTGAGATTGTTCTTGCTCGCTCCCTCGATGCGAATCACTTCTCCATTACCCTTTCTTCTTGCAGAGGGGATTTCCATGGCGATTGTTCCCGCCAAGTATTGCCCGGTCAGACTGTGTGGATTTTTGGCGACTTCCTCAGGAGTACCTTGGGCGGTAATGTATCCACCATGTACGCCGGCACCTGGTCCGAGGTCGACCAAATAATCGGCTTCCCGTATGGTGGCCTCATCATGTTCAACCACCAACACCGTATTTCCAAGATCACGAAGTCTCTTCAAGGTATCGATCAACTTTTGATTGTCCCGTTGGTGCAGACCGATGGATGGTTCATCCAAAACGTACAGTACTCCACTGAGTGCAGAACCGATTTGGGTGGCCAACCTGATGCGTTGCGCCTCTCCACCACTGAGCGTAGCGCTTCCACGGTCGAGGGTGAGGTAGTTCAATCCGACATCACGCAAGAAGGACAATCTGCTCCTGATTTCCTTGAGTACCTGATAACTGATCAGAGCTTGATTCTCCGTCAAGACAAGCCCCTGGAAAAAGATGTTTGCCTGTTTGACGGATAGCCTGGTTGCATCCATGATGTTCAGGCCTTGTATCGTGACTGCCAGGGCTTCAGGACGAAGCCGATCACCGTGACAGAGCGGGCACACCTTCGACGTCTGAAATCCATTCATCCAAATCTTGATCTGCATGCTGTTGGTTTCATAATAGCGGCGTTGCAAATCAGGAATGACGCCGGGAAACGGTTTTTCCACCCGGTACGTCTGATTGGCTTTTTCCCGGGTATATTCCACAAAAACATGCTCTTCCGTACCATAAAGAATTGCCTTCAAGGTTGCAGGAGGCAGTTCTGAAAACGGGGTATCGAGGGTGAATCCAAGATGCTTCGCCAATGCCTCAAATTGGGAACGCGCCCATTGGGCGTCGGGATTCATGGTAGCGATCGCCCCTTCGTTGAAGCTTTTCGCATAGTCGGGAATGATGAGATCGGGATCGAATTCCGTCTTCACCCCCAACCCATTGCATTCAGGACACGCTCCGTAGGGGTTGTTGAAACTGAACAAACGCGGCTCCAAATCCGGCAAAGTTATACCGCAATGGGGGCAGCTGTTCCGTTCACTGTACATTTCCTCGTGTTCTTGGTCTTGCTCGCTTAAAAAGGTAACCTTTACCAGACCTTGAGTCATTTCAATACAAGTTTCGATGCTTGAAGCCAATCGAGTCCGGATTTCTCCCTTCAATATCAGACGATCCACGACGATATCAATGGAATGCTTGATCTGTTTGTCCAACTTGATGGGTTCTTCCAAACTCATCATCTGGCCATCTACCTTTACCCGTTGAAACCCTGAGGCGATTGCATCCTCGAAGATTTTCTTGAATTCACCCTTTTTCCCGATCGCAACCGGAGCACTGACTATGATGCGCGTCCCTTCCTGTGCCTTGAAGATGGCATCAATGATCTGATCGATGCTCATCTCGCTGATGGGTCTTCCGCATACGTGACAGTGAGGTTCTCCCACACGTGCCCATAACAGTCGGAAATAATCATAGATCTCAGTGACTGTCCCTACGGTGGAACGCGGGTTGCGATGCGTCGACTTCTGTTCGATGGCAATCGCAGGGCTGAGCCCTTCCATGTAGTCGACATCAGGCTTGTCCATCTTGTCCAGAAACATACGGGCATAGGAACTCAGACTTTCCACATACCGTCTTTGCCCTTCGGCAAAAATGGTATCGAAGGCAAGGGAACTTTTACCGCTTCCCGACAACCCGCTGATCACAATCAGCTGGTCCTTGTTCAATTCCAGGTCGATGTTCTTGAGGTTATGCTCTCTGGCCCCTTTGATAATGAGTTTATTCAGCATGTTCTATCGCTTCCAACAAAGCATCCTTGGCTTCTTCCTTGGATACCTTTCTTACCAATATTCCTTTCTCGTAAAGAAAAATACTATTGCCGATCCCGGTGATCGCCAAATCCGCAGCCTTGGCCTCACCAGGACCGTTTACCTGACAGCCCATGATGGCAACCGTCAAATCCTTGTCAATGGTCAGCAATTCCGATTCAACTGATTTGAGAAACCCCTGCGAGTCGAAACTATGTCGACCGCAACGTGGGCAGCTTACGATCCTGATTCCCTTCCTGCGAAGACCCAATGTCCTGAGCAATTCCACACCAGCTTGGACTTCGGTCTCGATGTCTCCGGTAATGCTGATGCGCAGGGTGTTTCCGATTCCTTCACTGAGCAACTGACCCAGCGCCCAGGTTGAACGAGTCACCGCAGATACCACCGAACCGGCTTCCGTCACCCCCAGATGCAGTGGATAATCGCTTTGTGATGCAAACAGGCGATTGGCCGCGAGGGTCATATCTACATCGCTCGCTTTTAGTGATACCACCGAATTTGTGAAGCCCAATTGTTCGAACCAATCAAGATATTCCAAAGCGGTGTCACTCATCAACTTCGGGATCGGATCGTTACCCCTGGGAAGTGAGCCGCTGTTCAAGCCGATCCGGATGGCGACCCCATGATCGAGTGCACTCCGGACCACTTCATCTACCTTCTTTCGACTGCCGATGTTCCCTGGGTTGATCCTGATCTTCTGCACTCCACAAGCGATGGCATCGAGGGCAAGCTGATAATCGAAATGGATATCGGCTACCACCGGGATGGGGCTGTGTTTGCTCACATAGGCCAATGCATCATGATCAGAAGAATCCGGATACGAGAAGCGGATGATATCACAACCCATGGCATTGAGTTTGCCGATTCTACGGACCAAAGCCTCCAAATCAGCCTCGTCGTGGGGCATCGCCTCATCGTACATGGTTTGTACCAGAATCGGAAACCCACGCCCCAACAATGTATTGCCGATCATTACCTGATGATCACCTGTCATAGAAACTCCTCTCTTGGATACTGTACTCTCTTCTGCCCGGTTTGTTAAGCATATACTTCACATTTGTAAAGGAATTTATCAAGAAGGCAGATAGATCGTAATGCTTCTGACCGGTTCTGTATGTACATCAGCCCGGATTCCCAAAGCATACGGCTCAAGGGGAAGCAACAACGTGAAGAAACCTGGATCAAGACTGATTACCGAGGGAATGGGAGCATCGCAGATGGTGATGTCCCCGATATCCGAACGCATCGCACCTTTAGTCGATTCACGATAGGTAATACCCACCAACTCCGTCCCTTCAACCAGAATATGGATCACTGCCTGTTTTGTGTGGGCTATGAAGGTACCGTCAAATTTCGAGGGAACGTAGCGTTTCACCACTACCGTTAAGGCTCCTTCCTGGTGGACACCATCCTCATACTGCCGACCAAGTATTTCCTTGACCTGTCCAAGATGGTCTACCACTGATTGGTATTGCAACAAATTCTCTATCCGGTCGTATATCATGCCTACCTCACTCATTCGCTAGGATATCCATATCCTTGTTCTCAGACAAGCAGGATACTGCTTCTTGCCTTCCTGAGGAAAGTTCTCTACGATGGCTGTATGGATACAATCTACTATGAAAGTCCTGTCGGAGTCTTGACGCTCAAAGCTTCAGAACAGGAACTGTTCGCACTCAACTTTGGAGGGGGGACGGAAGCGTCCAACCCCACGAACACACTATTGCAGGAAGCGGTGAGCCAACTGGAGCAGTACTTTCAGGGAAAAAGAAACTATTTTGACCTGCCGCTGCATCTTTCAGGAACGCCGTTCCAGACGGCTGTCTGGCAATCTTTGCTCTCCATCCCCTACGGAAGTACGGCAAGTTACCAAGACATAGCACTCGCAGTCAATAATCCTCTTGCCATGCGGGCGGTAGGTATGGCCAACAATAAGAATAAGATCGCCATCATCATTCCCTGCCACCGGGTCATTGGAAAACATGGTTCGTTGGTTGGATACGCCGGAGGATTGGATACGAAGCGATGGCTGCTAGACTTTGAACGGGAGCATGCCGGAACATGATTATTTTGCCCAATAGAACAAAAAGAGCACTCCGAAGAGTGCCCTCCATAACCAGGAACCGTTGCTTGGCAACACGTATTATTGCAATGAGAGCAGACTGAATACCAAGGTGAAGAGTGCAACCGTTTCTACGATACCGATGACGATGAAGTAGTTTGCGGTTCCCTTTCCGGTTTCAGCCAAGGCATCACAAGCCGCGGCACTGGTCTTGCCCTGCATCCAAGCGGACAACCCGATGGCCAGTCCACCGAACACACCCACGCCCAAAGCCAGGGATGCGGAAGCACCGGCAGTGATGGCTGCGCGGATGAAATTCATCAGCAAGAAACCATAAATGGTCTGGGTAAGCGGTGCACCGGCGAATGCAACCATGATGAACGGAGCAGGTTTCCCGTTTGCATAGCACTTTTTCCAGCCACCGACAGCAGCCTGCGCTGCAGCTCCTGCACCAAGACCAGAGCCCAGGGCGGAAAGAGCCAAGGCACATGCCATTCCAATAAATTCCAAGTTTCCCATGTGTTTCTCCTTAGTTGTTACCAAACAACGATTAGTTTTCTTCTACCGTTTGTGCAAACGGTTCATATGCGATCCCGGTCCACTCCATTCCGAGCTGGCCGGAGAACTCCAAGAGATTCAATCGTACTCCATGAACCACGACGCTCAACAATCCCATGACCAGATTCAATGAATGGCCGATAACCAACACCAGAATCCCTCCGATCATGGCAAATCCACTGAGCATTCCACCTGCCATGCTGTTGAAGCTTTGGGCGATAGCCACCGAAGCCATACCGACTGCGAACAACCGGATATAACTCATGATGTTGGAGAATGCGCTGATCGTATTCAGGAACGTAGTGAAGAATCCACCCAATCCGCTGGTCAAACCCTTGAGGAACGGAACGCCCGGTGCTTGAGAACCGAATACCACAACCAAAACAAATCCGACACCGACCAACGTAAACACCACGCCGATATTTGCGCTTTGGCCGATAACCAATTGCAGTACGACAAAGTAAAGGGAGAGAATATCGATGAGCCACCCGATATCAGCGAGGAAACTCAGGTTCTTCTCTGGGAGTTTGTGGATGACATTGAGAATACAGGCAAGCGAGAGTTGCACCGTCCCGATGATGAAACAAAATTTCATCACGTGGTTCTGTGCATCAACCGCCTTCAGACCGAACAATTCAGGATAGTTAGAAATCGAGGGAATGACGAGCTTTTGCAAGAACGGCAGGGTTGTCAGGATTTCCTTGGAACCGAACCACGTCCCCGTCAGACTGCCCCACACCAGCGTCGCCAAGCTCAGTACGTAGACCAACATGACCAAGGTGTTGGCTTTCTTTGCCTTTGCATGCAGGGCTACTGCAACCGAAAGGAAAATCAAACCATATCCTGCATCACCGATGATCATGGCAAAGAACAACGTAAAGAACAGGAGGAACCATGTGCTGATGTCATTTTCCCGGTATCCGGGAACCGTTCCCAGAATATCAAAGACCGGTTTGATGATCCCTACTCCCTTGGGATATTTCACCAAGGTGGGGGGCGCATCGTCTTCGGTGACATCCTCTATCAGGTATGCCCAGCTGTTTTGGCTTGCCAATGATTCAAAGGCCTTCACCTCAGGTTCGGGAAGGTATCCATTGATCCATACCAGCTGTTCATCTCCCTGTAAATGGGAATCTACCTGTTCAAACCGCATGGACATCTCCAGTTTCTGCAACTGTTTCGCCAAAGCATCCAGATACACTCCGCCCTTTTTCAGTTGCTCAACCGTATGGGCAAGTGCTTGCGATCCATTCGCTTCCCTTGCTTGAAGCTCATGCAACCCATGTTCAGGGATTGTAAACAACGTTGCAGAAATTCCTTCTGGCAACTTCTGATTTACCGTTGCAATTGCTTGCTGACCTTGGACAGGATCGAGTTGGATATAGGAAATCGCGGGATCAAGATTCTGCAGATCCTTCTTGGATACGGTATAGAAAGAAAGAGAAATTCCTTGATTCTGCAAAGAACGAATCTGTTCTGGATCAAAATCGCCCCAACCACGCAAGAGCTCAATCTGGGCACGATCCTGGGTCAGCTCCTCATCGAGGTGTTTTTTTCGATCCAGCAACCCGACATACCGTTCCAGAATCTCTGCCATCGCCTCATCCGAGACAACTTCCTGTTTCATGCTCTGTTTCTTGTCTTGGAGATCAAGAATCGCCGAACGCACCTGGTATGTCGCATCAAAAGTTCGCTGCAGATTCTGAATCGGTTCATTCTGCACCGTTTGCGTCATAATATGCAGCAGACCGGCCTTTCTCAGACTTCTGAGCATGGAACGCCCTTGGTGAGCCTGTACGATGATATAGGCTTTTTTCATTGGTACAATCATCTCAAGCCCCCTGCATCAACTTCTTCTTGGCTATCTTACCTCGGACAACAGCAGCGGTCTGCTGGTCACCAAGGTAAATTCCTATCCTGCGGATGTTCTCTTTGGCCTCAGGAATCTTCACTTTCTCAAAAAGATTCACCCGTTGGCTGGTTGTTCTCAATTCTTTTCCCAACAATTTGATTTGTTGTTCCAATGTAGCAATGAGCGCATCATAGCGGGCACAATCACGCAGGCTTTCAAGCCCCTTGTCCACCCAAAGCGGGTATGCATTCAGATCATAGGAAATCATTTGGAACGTCAGTTCCTTGAACACAGGAATCGCCACACCGGCAATGTTGCCCTTGGTGCGGATTACCCGGTCAACCTTGACCAAGTCCTCCACCTTCATTCCTTCATTGAATGCCACATTTTCATGATACACGGCAATCCAGTGTTGCATATCCAAAACGAGCTTCTCCTGCTTGGATCGAAGACTGACCACTTCAGCCTCAATCTGCCTGATGACCATCTGCAACTGCTGTTTCTTCAGTTGCAGGGTCGGCAGGTATCGCTGATATTGCTTGAGTCGATCCTTCTGCAGTTTCTGTTCGTTCTTCGTCAATTTGACGGCCATGACGTCTCCTTAGTCGTTCGACTTCTTCGGCCAGCGGCTGAGGATGAGGTCGCTCTTGAGGCCGGTTTCGTTCGGCTCAAAACATTCTGCAAGAATTTCCCAGCCTAGATCCAAGGCCTGCTCCAACGGAATATTTACGCTCAAATCCATTAATTTGGTTTCAAACAAACGACCATACTTGAGCAACTTGTCATCCCATTCAGTCATCATGAAGCCCATGGACTTCTTTTCAACCGATTCCTTGTAGGAAGCATACAACTTGATCATACCATCCATCAACGCACGATGGTCGTCTCGGGTATCCTTGTTGACCTGCTGCTTCAGACGACTGAGCGATCCGAACGGTTCAATTCTTCCACCTTTCAGGTAGTACTGACCTTCAGTGATATACCCGGTATTGTCTGGAACGGGATGGGTTACGTCATCGCCGGGCATCGTGGTCACCGCCAGGATGGTCACTGATCCTGCACCTTCGAAATCAACCGCTTTCTCGTAGCGTGAAGCAAGGGAACTGTACAAATCGCCCGGATAACCTCGGTTCGAAGGAACCTGATCCATGGTAATGGCCATTTCCTTCATGGCGTCGGCGAAGTTGGTCATATCGGTAAGCAGTACCAGCACCTTCTTGCCGTCAAGGGCAAAACGCTCGGCTACCGCAAGCGCCATATCGGGAACCAACATACATTCTACCGTAGGATCACTTGCGGTATGAATGAACATAATGGTTCTGCTCATTGCACCGCTTGCTTCCAAGGTATCCTTGAAGAAAAGATAGTCATCATATTTCAGGCCCATGCCGCCGAGTACAATCAAATCGACCTCAGCTTGCATGGCAATGCGTGCCAGCAATTGGTTGTAGGGTTCACCACTGACACTGAAAATAGGAAGCTTCTGGCTTTCGACCAACGTATTGAATACATCGATCATCGGTAGTCCGGTACGGATCATGTTTCTCGGAATAATGCGTTTGCTCGGGTTGACTGCGGGTCCGCCGATATCGATCATGTTATCAGTAAGCGACGGTCCGTTGTCACGCGGAGTTCCACTGCCGTCGAACACACGTCCAAGCAGATTTTCCGTATAGGATACACGCATGGGAACACCGAGGAACCGAACCTGATCACCAGTTGAAATGCCCTGTGCACCGGAAAATACCTGCAGGGAAACCAAATCATCATCCAATTTGATGACATTGGCATAACTCTGGCCGGCCGATGAAGTGACGACCGCCAGTTCTCCGTTGCGCACATTCTGTGCCCGGACCGTAATGACGTTTCCTACGATGGATTCAATTTTTGAATATACTTTCTGCATCTTCAACCCCTTAGATCAACTTCTCGGCATCAGGGTCAACACTTGCCTGCTTACCCTTGTAGAGCGAGTCTATCTGAGCCTCAATCTGTTTGAAGCGTTCAGAATCGAACTCCACATTGTTCCAGTCAAGGAACAGCTGACGCAGGTTGTTGAAGAAGGAACGTACCTGCCTCTTGTCTTCCAAAGCAAATTCACTGGCCAATACTTTGAACAGCAAATCAAACGTATAGCGTTGGCGTTCAATGGGAACAGAAGCATCAACCGGATCAAAGGAGTTCTGTTGCAGATAGAAGGCATCAATCAATTCACTCTTCTGGAACGTGACATAATCGGCGACGCTGGTTCCTTCCTCACCGACGACCTTCATCATCTGGTTGATCTCACTTCCCCTGAACAGAATCTGCCGGGCATATTCAACTTTCTCAACGCGAATGATCCCTTGGTACTTCGACCAGGAACTCAATGGATCGATGGCTGGATATTTTCGTGCATCACTGCGTTCACGACTCAGGCCGTGGAAAGCTCCTACCACTTTCAACGTTGCCTGGGTCACCGGTTCCTCGAAGTTTCCACCGGCGGGACTTACCGTTCCTCCGATAGTTACCGATCCAATGCGACCATCCCGCAAACGAACCTTTCCTGCACGTTCGTAGAACTCCGCAATACGGCTTTCCAAATAGGCAGGGAATGCTTCTTCTCCGGGGATTTCCTCAAGACGACCGCTCATCTCACGCATAGCCTGAGCCCAACGACTGGTGGAGTCGGCCAACAGAAGCACGTTCAAGCCCATCTGCCGATAATACTCAGCAAGCGTAACCGCCGTATAAACTGAAGCCTCACGGCTGGCTACGGGCATGGAGGAAGTATTGCAGATGATGATCGTCCGTTCCATCAAGGATCGACCGGTTTTCGGGTCGGTAAGTTCGGGGAATTCCTTCAGGACTTCCACCACTTCACCGGCGCGTTCGCCGCAAGCGGCAATGATTACAATATCAACATCTGCATTTCGGCTGGTCATATGCTGAAGGACCGTCTTACCTGCCCCGAAAGGACCGGGAGTACAATAGGTACCACCCTTGGCAACCGGCAGGAACGTATCGATGATCCTGATTTTCGTCACCAAGGTTTCATCAGGACGAAGCCGTTCGGCATACAATTTAATCGCTTTCTTCACCGGCCAGGTGAACACCATGGAAAGATCCTCTTTCCTGCCCTTGGGGTCAACCACTGTACAAATGGTTTCCCGTACGTTGTACTGCCCCTTCTCCTTGATGGAAACAACTTTCCAAGGAACGTCGGCAAGGTTGAAAGGAACCATGATTTGGTGGGTGAACAGTCCCTCCGGCACCGTACCGAACGTATCTCCCGGGCGAAGGGAATCGCCAAGCTTTGCTACCGGGGTGAAATCCCATGCACGGGAAGGAATGGCATCAAGGTAGACACCGCGTTGCAAAAAGAAGCCGCACTGCTCAGCCAGCTGCGGGAGAGGATTCTGCAACCCATCATAGATCTGCTGCAACAAACCAGGTCCCAACGCTACACTGAGCATTTCATCGGTGAACTCAACCCGGTCACCTACGCTCATGCCGCTGGTCATTTCAAACACCTGCAAGGCTGCAGTATTGCCGTTGATCCGAATGACCTCTCCTTTGAGGCGATCATTTCCAACGTGAATGAATCCAACCTCATTCTTTGAGATGGCGCTGTCGAATTCGACCGTTACCATGTTTCCATTGACGCCTAGAACGCGTCCACTTGTATTTGCCATATCCAACTCCACTAACTGTTCTCGATTTGCGATTGAATATTGGAGAAGAGACGCTTGAACTCGGCATTTCCCTCCTCTTGGGTGAAAAGACTCTTCCGTTCCAAAATGGCAAGCTTCAATGCATAAGCCAGAAGGCCTTCGATGTCAAAGACATGCAAGGCGGACAAGTCATCCAAAAACTTCCAATGCAAAGCAATGAGCATCATCTCGGCTTGCAGGACATCATCCGATGCCAAGGCCTGTCGGACGCTCTCACTGATGCGTGCTTCCTTATCTGCATCATTCCGATAGGAAGGATCGTTGAGGCCAAGCTTTCGGCTTCGTTGCTCGGTAAGCTCCTTTTTCACCATCTGTGCAAAATTCTGATAGGAATTCAAAAAATGCTGAGTTGATGGGGTGCCCGCCAAAGCTGTTTCCAACAACTGATAATGATGGGGACTCACTTGCGTCTTGCATTGGACGAGAAAGGCTTCCGTAGAGAACGGAAGTACACCGTCATAGCGCAAGGCTGGTAAACTCGCCACCAAATAATAGTAGGAAGCCACTCACCTCTCCTTACTTGTTCGTTGCAAAGACGATTTCTTCAATTGCAGGAGTCAAAAACGGTTTCAACAAGTTCGCCGTTTCTTCAGCACTGAAGTCGTAGAATGATGAGCCATCCTTCTCGGAAATCCTGAATCCTGTGGAAACCGACTCAACGGGTTTGATCTCCAGACCTTCCTTGATTTTTGTGCGCAGATCATCGGAAAGCGTGGAGGCAAGTTGCTTGAACATGGTTGCATCAAGTTGGATTTCCTTGGTGTTCGTTTCTGCAAGCGAACCTACCACAGCAAGGATTACCTGTACCAAATCCTTTCCCGTATAGACTTTCTCCACCCGTTCAACCAACAATGCGTCCAACTGGGCAAGCAAGGCTTTTTTCAAGGAAAGCTGGACATCCCGACTCGCCTGTTGAAGACTGGAACGAGCACTCTGGTCACGAGTATCCAATTCCCTCTGTGCTTTTTCAAGCAGGGAAGCTGCATCCTTACGAGCTTGGCTGACCAGAGCATCAGCCTGGGCTTTCGCGTCAGTTATAATCTGAGCCGCTTCCTTCTGTGCAGCCTCAATTCCATCCTTACGAATGGATGCCACCAAATCTTGAATCTGTTGAGCCATCTGTATTCCTACCTTATACGTTGTGCATAATGATACGGGAAACTGCCATCTTATGCAAGAAAAGCCGGCAACCCACCCTTAGGACAAACTGACAGAATTATCCTGCAAGCGCTTTGAAAATTCAATCCATTTCCAAAGTTTTATTTTTTTCTTTTCCCCGAAGTAAAAAGAACACAACGAAAATACCGTAAAACGCAGAGAAACAGCGACCGTTTGCGCTTTCTACCACAACGCAATACAGTTTTATATTCACATTCCCCGCATATTTTTGGTAGGATGTTGCATATGGAAACTTTTTCTCGACATGCACGATTGTACACACACAAGATGCAACGCGGTTTGATCATCGTACAAAACCTACAATCCAATCGATCCCTCTTGGTGTGCAGCGAAGACATTGCTCACGACATCACCACCATACGGTTCCAACTGGATTTGGGTATATACGCACATCCCTCCCTGCAACAGGAATATGAACAATTGGGACTTGAACTGTACAGAATCGAGCCATACCGGTTGCTTGATGATTCCCAGGATCTGGAAAGCATACAACGTGCTGAATTGCAGGCACTCAAAGAGCAGGAAAGACCACTCTATTGAAGCAAGACGGTTTGAAAGGGACCTACACCCCAAGAGGAGGTCCTTATGTATTACCACCTTGTATACCGATCAGAATCACCTTGGTTCCTCACCGAAGAGGAAGCTCATCGTATACTTACCTGCGTCCAGAATGTCTTGGATCGAAATGACGGCTGTTTGCTTGACTACCTGCTGTTTCCCTGCCACTGCGAATTTCTGTATCGCTGCACGGCTTCCCTGCAACTAGCCATACCCATGCCTTCAGGCCGAAGTACTGAGCAAATCGTAGCACCCCAACACCTGAAGACACTTATCAGAAGACTGGGAAGAGCGGGAAAAAATTACCCTTTGAGTGGAACATTCGAACTTTTTCATAGAAGTAGATGCCATTGTACACTGGGAAAGGCAGGTACCAATGACCTGCCTTTCACGGTTCGGACAATCATTTCCTTGAAATAGTACAGGCAACTAACGTTGCTTCTCCTTGTCCAAGCGGATAAGGTTGCGGATCGCCTGCACGGTAACTTTGATGGCATCCTCGGTATCATGGAGTTTCGGATTCTCCATTCCCAGAAGTTCCCGTTCCTGGTTGCCCACCACAAAGAATGCACTGCCGCAACGGATATGAAGATGAGCCGCTACTACAAACAATGCGGCGCTCTCCATTTCACTTGCCAATACGCCCAGGCGTTTCCATGCTTCCCACTTGTTGATCAATTCGTAACTGACTGGCATCAGCGAAGGGTCATGCTGCCCATAGAACGAGTCCTTGCATTGCACGATGCCGGTATGATGCGTCTTGTCCAATTGCTTGGCAGCTTGCACCAATGCCTGGACAACCTCGTAATTCGCTGCTGCAGGAAATTCAATGGGTGCATACTCCCGACTGGTCCCTTCCATACGAACCGCTGCTGTGGCGATGACTACATCGCCACCCATTACCTCAAGAGCTATCCCTCCGCAGGTTCCCATACGAATAAATGTATCACTTCCGCATTTGTGCAACTCTTCCATGGCAATCGACGCTGACGGACCGCCGATTCCGGTGGATGTGACTGATACCTTCTCTCCATCAAGAAAGCCGGTATAGGTGACGAACTCCCTGCTGTCGGCAATGAGTTTTGCATCATCCAGATATCTGGCGATCAGGGGAACACGCTTTGGGTCCCCTGGAAGAATGACATACCGGCCTACATCCCCGGCCTTGATATGCAGATGATATTGAATTCCGGTTCCATTCATGTAATCAGACATAATGACTCCTCGACTAATCTCATCCTACCACCAGATGCAACACAACGCAACCAACCTCAATATCCGGCCTTCTCAAGCAGGTCCGCCAACACTCTGAAGCGTTCGCCCAGCCGTTCCCCTTCACGGGATAATGCATCACTGAGCAGACGGATGTCGGTATCGATCATCGCATTGTCCGTGCAGACTTCCACCGTCATGGCCGAGCCTTGCATGCCCACCCGGTCGATCCTCGGGTTATCAGGGTCATAATAGGCGGGGTATTTGTGCGCATCCTGAAAATACAGATTGGTCCTGCAGATGAGAATCGCAAGGTCGAGGACCCGATGCAAGGGCAGTTCCTCGCTTTGTCGCGACCACTTCTCTCCGGTATAACGCCAAACCTTGGCAGAAGCCTCGACACTGCCACGATCATTCCATTGGGCAAGCCCGATGGACAAACCTTTGGCGTCACTGGCATTGGCTACCTTTCCATCGACTTCCTCGTAGTTCTGTACCACGATGACCGGTTTGTGCTTCAACGTTGTTGGTATGTTCATACATGTATCTCCTTGCTACCAGGATTTTCTTCCCTATGCAATTTGGCAAGAACGTATAGGTCGTCCGTATAGTCCTCCATTTCCTGGCTGTATGGTAATTGTTCAAGAATCGTAAAGATGAATATCGAGGGCCCGAACTCATTGTATTGGTTTTGCAGAGACGGATAACTGGCCAGAGCACCACAGGAAAGACGAAAGAAAAGCGTAGTCTTGGTGTGTTCCAAATCCTTGCTGCATCCGATATACCGTTCCCCACTTCGATTACATGCAAACAGATAGACACCCATCGGAGGTTTGCGATCTTCGTATTGTTTGCGTAGTTGTTTTTTGTTCAACATAAAAATCCTTCTTTAGTAATTTACTAATTTAGTATAGCTAAAAAGAAACTCCCCTGTCTAGAGAGGAGCTTGGTTTTTCAGAGCATGACGTAGGTTTTTCCCATGCCTCCATCCTCGGGAAGCGCAAAACGATAGTCCTGCACCCGCTGATGATGTTTCAGATATTCGCCGATTCCCTTGCTGAGAATACCATCCCCATACCCGTGGATGATGGAAAATGTCGACATCCCGTGCACCAAGGCGCTCTCAATCTGTTCATCCAAGGCTTTCAATGCCTCCTCAAGCGTTCGCCCGCGGACATCAAGACAGATTTTAGGTTCCGGAGCGCTACTGTGATACATGACCACTACCGTAGGTTCATCCTGTTTCTTGGCAAGCGTCATCTGGTCGGCTTTCAAGGTCATGCGCATCGAACCCACTTGTACGAGAAACCGTTGCCTCCCTTCTTGTTTCAGTATCGTTCCCAACCGTCTGGCGCTCCCGCACAAAACCTCCGTTCCGACTGCTAGCTGTTTAGGATCCACCCGTTCAAACTGTTCCAAGGCTTCCTGCTGCGCTTCCAGCTGTGTTTGTTCTTCTTCTACTTTTGTTTCCAAGCTTTTAATGTAGGTTTTCACCTGCTTTGTTTTGGTAGCATCAAGTTCACCCTGTTTCAAATCGCTGACCAAGTTTTCCAATTCTTTTCGCTTTTCCCGCATGAAACGGAAAAGAGCCGTATTCTGTTCATCTCGCAATGCATGTTCACGCTGTTTGAGCTGGAGTTCCTTCAGTTGCTGGCGTTTGACTTCCTGCTGCAACGAAAGATATCGATCATGCATCGCCTTCTCTTCTTGTTCCAGCGCCCTTCGTTTCGATTCCAGGTCCTTGATGATCGAGCCTATCTGCACCGCTTCACTACCTAGATACTGTTTGGCCCGGTCGACCACTTCCTTCGGTACTTTCATCAAGCGAGCCGTATCAAGTGCATGGCTTTCACCGGGCAGCCCTTGGATTACCCGGAAGGTGGGCAGGTGGGATTGTTCATTGAATTCCATCGATGCATTGATCACTTCCTGCTTGGCATAGGCAAATTGCTTGAGCACCCCATGATGACTGGTGATCAGGGTAAGCTCTGCATGCTTCAGACAATATTCCAAGATGGCACGGGCAATCGCAGAACCCTCCACCGGGTCCGTCCCGCTGCCCAGTTCGTCGAGAATCACCAATGATCGGTTGGTCATGGTTCTCACGATGTAACCGACCTGCTTCATGTGTCCGCTGAATGTGGAAAGCTGCTCCTCGATCGACTGTTCATCCCCGATATCCGTGAAAATGGCGTCGAACAGGGGAAGGGAACTCCCTTCTTGTGCAGGCAGATACCCACAGAACTGGTTGAGCAATGCGAACAGGCCTACGGTTTTCATGGTAACGGTCTTCCCGCCTGCATTCGGTCCGGATATGACGACCGCCTTAATCTGCTCGTCCAAGCTGATGGATATCGGAATTGCCTTCTTTCCCAGCAGAGGATGAGTTGCCTTGACCAAATTACATCGCTGTACCTGTAGGTCGGAAGCAGAGCAATCGTATTGCTGAGCCCAACGGGCCAATGCATAATATGCATCGGATTGTCCTATCTGCTCAGACAAACGAATCAGCAACTTCAACACGGATCGGGCTTCGTCATTGAGCTGTTTCAGTATCTTGGCGATTTCAATGAGGATCTGGTTTTGGGCAATTACCACTGAGTTGTTCAATTCAACCAAGGCATAGGGCTCCATGAAAACAGTATTGCCACTGGAGGATGTGCTGCTGATGAACCCTTGTACGAATGATCGTCGGTCGCTGCGGACCGGAAGCACCAATCGGCCATCCCTGAGCGCTTCCTGGTCTGCTTGCATAGCATCGCGATGCTTGGTAATGAATTGGCCGCAGAAGCGAGCACGTTCTCCTTTCAAGGACTCCACTTGCTTTCGCAAGGAACTCAGTGCAGGATGGCTCTCCCGTACCTGACCGGATTCATCCAACACCGCATGGATATGTCCACCAAGGTCGATCAATGCAGCGTGTATGTGCTCTTCCATCAATTGGTGCAGCACCAAAAACGTCTTGCCATCCTCGGTACACAGGTAGAGCAGCCGGCGCATATCCTCTGCTGCGTCAATATAAGCGGCGAGCTCGATGAGCATACCACCCTCGAGTTGTTGCGTCGGTATGGATAGTATCTCCACGCTCGCCTGGACAGATGGAAAACTGGACAGCTGGGGAGCACCTGGAGCATCGAGGACCTGAAGCAACGCGCCTATGCGTTGCTGACGTTCAAACAAGTCCGCATGTTCTGAGGTGAATTCCATCGCCTGCAGGAAGGAAACCCCCTCCTCACTGAGGCAAAACTTCTGGATCTGTTGTACTACCTGGGGAAACCCCAATTCTTCAATACTCTTGTGATTCATCTCTTTCATAACGGGCATGCCACGAGTTGGATCGTTCATTCTTTCCCATCCACTGCGGCTTTTTCTCATCAAGGGAAGCCAGCATCCTCAAATAACTTTCATATCGGTCATAATGGATGGCCTCTTCCTCCACTGCTTGCTTTACGCGACATCCGGGTTCATCCTGGTGCAGGCAGCCTTCGTAGGCACATTGGGATGCATAGGGTGTAAATTCCGGAAATGCATGCAGCAACTCCGATTTCTCAGTATGCGGCACCAAAAATTCGCGAACACCCGGGGTGTCTACGATGGTGAAGTTCGGACCCTTGAGCATCAAGGCATGATTGGTCGTATGCCTTCCGCGGTTGTATTTCTCACTTACTTCTCCGGTTCTCTGCTCGACGTGCAACAACTTGTTGATCAACGTCGACTTCCCTACCCCACTCTGTCCGACAAAGGCAACCAGCTTGCCTGCAAGCAAGGCAGATAAGCGATCAAGATTCTCACCGGTTTTGGCGCTTACGCCGAGAATGGAATACCCGAGTTTCTTATACAGGACAAATCGCTCATACTCGTCCTCAGTAAGCAGAATATCACATTTATTCATTACGATCAGTACCTCTACATTGCGGGAACAGGCAATCACCCGATCAATGAAACGGGGACGAAACGGCGGCGTATCTGAACTCGTAACACAAACAATCAAATCCATGTTGGCAACCACCGTCTGATTGGTGCCTCCTTTGGCATTCCAACGCTGAAAACTGTTTTTCCGCTCCAGACGAGAAAGCACCAATCCTTCTTCCCCATTGGTAGGAACGAAGTACACCCTATCGCCTACGGCCAATGGGTTGTATTCCTCTTCTATCTGGGACAACTGCTTGCCCTTGATCCGGCATAAATAGGAAGTGTCCCCTTCTTGCACGGTATAGATGTTGTTGATGCCTCGGGTGATCAGCCCAATATGTTGCTCCATCGCGTCTCCCAGAATGTACTGTACCGGTAAAATCTGCTCTTGACAACCTGAGATGATTTGATACTGTTAAGCTATGTTCAATTTCCAGACGTGCAGTCACCCCCAATGCCATGCCTATGTATGCGAAAACGGTCGGTTTTGTTATCGCCATGCTCCGGACAAGGAACGGCTGAGGGCCTTGTGCAATGCTAATCTTCTCAGTGGGGAAGACATGCAGGATTTCTCATTCACCGGCGGCGAATTTGAAAATCTCACGCTTCCCAAGAAATCGATTGTCTCCTCGAATATGGCATGGTGCACGTTCCGCAATGTCGATTTCTCCCATATTAATCTGCTCAATTCCTTCTTCGACTATTGTCTCTTCGAAAATTGCCGTTTCAACGGCATACAATCACGATACAGTGTGTTCAGTGGGAGTAAAATGATTGATTGTGATTTTTCCGGTTCAGTCATCATTCACACCAACTTCTGCGGCATTGATACGTATCGGTGCAACTTCAGCGACTGCGATCTCTATTTCTCTTCCTTCAATTCCAGTTATCTTCGGGATACCGATTTCGAGGACTGCAATCTCAAGAAAGCGGATTTCGTGTATACCGATCAACGAAGGGTCTCGTTTCGTTGGTCCAATTACGAGGAGGCCCGCCATTGACCATCTTCCAGCACTTCTCAGTGGTCGGCTTTTGCAATACCTATCTGGTTGCCTCCAAACAAGGCAGAGAGGCTCTTTTGATCGACCCCGGTCACGTCGACCTCGAGTTGATCAACTTGATCGAATCAAATCATTTCAAACTCACCCATGTCCTGTTGACCCATCGGCATACCGCGCATATCGAAGGATTGGGGACCCTGCAGAAAATCTATGACGTGACGGTGCATGCGTCGGCGTTCAGTGCCTATGAATTCCCCTATGATATCGTGCAGGACAAACAGTTACTCAATATTTGCGATCTGAGCATTGAGATCATCCACGTACCGGGGCACAGTCTTGACAGCATGGTGTATAAGGTAGACCATGCGCTCTTCACCGGGGACACGTTGTTATGCGGCAGAATCGGGAGTACCCCGGGATACAGGGAACAGGCACTGCTCATTCATTCCATCAATCAGCGTCTGATGACCCTCGATGAGAATATTCTCCTCTTTCCCGGTCATGGAACGGCAAGCAAACTCAGGATTGAGCGGATGTTCAATCATGATCTTCTCCAACTCGGGACGATCGAGACGGAGCGTGAACATTGGCGGGATGAGGAATAGTGTGCAGGTAGGTGCGAAACCGCACCGGCATCGGTGCAACTGCGCGAATTCTCCGCTTAGAGCTCGGGCTGTCGATTTCCAGCAGCAAGGCATGTAACATCAAGGTTTGTCCATCAGGTTTCGCATAGATCGGATCACCGACCAAAGGATGCCCGATTGATTTCATATGCACCCGGATCTGATGGGTTCTCCCGGTGAACAGGGTTATTCTCAAAAGCGCACATCCACTATATTGGCGAAGCACCGTATAGGCTGTCTTGGCCGTCCTTCCCTCGGATGCATCACAGGTGGTAAATCGTTTGCGATCTCGGATATCCCGCTTCAGATTGGCGGTTATCACTCCTTCTTGTTCGACAAACCGGCCCGATGCTATGGCGATATATACCTTTTTGGTCGTTCGGTCCTTGAACTGCGAGGAAAGATCACGTTGACTGATCCGGTTGCGAGCAATCACCATCACGCCGCTGGTATCCTTGTCCAAGCGATGCACAATCCCAGGCCTGACGTCACTCGCACCCTCGCGTTCCTCGTCATCTTCCTCGTCTTCTTCTGTATGCGCTTCTGCAAATTGCATCCCGTACCGATACAGCAATGCATTGACCAAGGTATGTTCATAATTGCCGTTCGCTGGATGGACGACCATACCTTGTTCCTTATCGATGATCAACAGGTCTGCATCTTCGTAGAGGATCTTCAGTGGTATGTTCTCCGCTTGAAGCCCCTCAAAGAATGATTGGCTATAGATGATCTTGATCACGTCGCCTTCTGCTACCGGTTTGCTTTTTTTCACCGGTTTTCCGTTCAAGAAAATCCTGGTACTCTCCTCTGAAAGCGTAGAACGGGAAATTTCCTCACAAACCTTGCTGATATACACATCCAGCCGGATTCTTTCCTGCAAAGGGCCTACAACTTCCTCAATGATTGATTCTTTGTTCGGCATTACTGTTTCTCCGCCTTCCCCAAAATGTAATCGGTGACGGCGATGCCCAAGGACAGGCTTGCAGCGATGGAGCCTTGTACCAAATACGCCTGCAGATCGTTTGTCGGGGCGCTCACTATGTTGGCAGTCTGGGCCAATCGGTACAGGAGCAACGCCACCGGCATGGTGATGACCAATGAGCCGAAAAACAAGGTTTCCGCTCGTCGAATGGAATAGGACCAAATCGGAAATTCATCCGGTTGATAGGGCACATAATCCTTCAATGGTTCACTGAATGCACCAACCGGTACCAAAAGCAGGATGATCAGCATGCAAGCAAATGCTTTTTTCATCACGTCCCCCTTTTCCCGAAAATGGCACTCCCTACTCTGATCATCGTCGAACCCTCCTCAATGGCCCAACCAAAATCATTACTCATACCCATGCTCAATGTAGAGAAACATAAGGAGGGAAATCGCAGTTTCGCTTCTTCTGCGACCTCTCTCAGATGGGCGAATGCAGTCCGGGTCTCCGTTTCTGTACCCTCAAGCGGTCCTATGGTCATCAACCCCTGCACCGAGAGATGGGACAGATCGGCAATCTGATCCAACGCTCTGAACAAATCGTCTTGCTGTGCAAATCCACTTTTCGTCTCTTCCGGGGCGGTTTTCAATTCAAGGAGGATGGGAAGCGTCCGATCCAGGGCTTTGTCGAGTTTTACGGCAAGGTCCAGAGAGTCAACACTATCAATCGCATCAAACAATTGAACAGCTTTCCGTACTTTGTTGGACTGCAAATGGCCGATCAGGTGGATATTGAGATCCTTCGGCCGCTGTATCGGGAATTTTTGCTGTACTTCCTGAATACGGTTCTCTCCAAAGAGCGACTGCCCGAAGGAATGCAGGCTGAGAATTTGTTCATACGCATGGGTTTTGCTTACCGCCATCAGTTGGACTTCTTCCGGTTTCCTCCCGGCTTTTTCCACTGCTTCTGCCAATGAATCCAACACGGTTTTCCAACGTTCATACAAATCAGTCATGGTTTCTTTTCCTTTTGGCAAATGCTCGTACATCCTGTCTGAATTTCATCCGTTGCTCACGTCGCCGATTCATCCAATCTCTTTGTTCCATCCGCAACAATTCAAATTGGACTCTCCGTTCCTCGATTGCACTGGTGATGGATGGGAATGCATCGAGGATATGATTAGCCGAATCATGCAGGTGACTTCTCAACTGTTCACGGTCTGCGACCAGTTTTTCTTTCAGCAGCTCAATGCCCTGCGATGACGGAAGCTTGGAAAGCAAGGAGAGCCGTTGCTCGATCTCTTGCGTCTTTTCCTTGAATTCAAGCAACTGTCTCTGGAATGCAGTCATCCTGAATACGGAACTGGTGGCATCTATGCCCATCACCAATACGATTGCCTTGGACAGATAGGACAGCATGCTTGCAGAACCATGGGAAAGCAAGCGTTCCATGAATGGTTGGATGCCGTACAACACGACCAGCCCGAGCAATCCGAATAGAGTCGAATTGAGCAGGCATACCCTTCCCTGCAGATTGAACCGATGGGTGCTGTAGTCCCAGAGTTTTGCATGAAAGAACAGTTCCAACGCAAAACTGGTGACGTATTCCAACAAGCTGGTCACCAATAGTGCCAAGAGGAAAACCAACAATGGATGGGCCGTGAATCGGGAAAACAGTTGGATGATCAACAAGGCGCCGAATCCATAGATGGGAAGATAGGGACCATGGAGGAACCCCCGGTTCACAAGCCGTTTCTGAGGTATCGAGCAATAAGCTACTTCCACAACATACCCGAGCAAAGCATAGCAAAAGAAATAGCATACCAAGAGATCAAATTGCATGGCACTCCTCATCCCTGCTCACTATAGCGGTTACCTGGTCTTGGGGCAAGAGATAAAAAAAGCATACCCGAAGGTATGCAAAATGACCGGAGAGGGATTTGAACCCCCGACCAGTTGCGTGTAAGGCAACCGCTCTCCCGCTGAGCTATCCGGCCGACGAACATGAACGTACCATAAAGCATCTTTACCTGTCAACCACCGCTGATCAGTTTCAAAAAAGAGGATTGGTCCATCGGTTGGTTGTACAGAAATCCTTGGACATACTCGCACCCTAGACTGAAAAGTTGTTCCTCCTGATGCTTGGTCTCCACCCCCTCGACCACGACCGGCATGCCCAGGTTCTTCCCAAGTTGCAGCAACGAGGAAAGGATTGGAATGGATCGTGAATTCTCGAAGATATCCTGAATGAACGATCGATCGATTTTCATGATGTCCAGGGGAAGATCTGCCAGCATGTTCAAAGAGGAGTAGCCGGTACCAAAATCATCCATGAGAATGGTAAATCCAAGATCCTGCAGATGTTTGATCACCTGCAGCACCTGCCGGGGATTCTCCATGTAGGCGGTTTCGGTTATCTCCAGCTGGATCAGATGATGGGCAAGTCGGTATTTGTCAATGATCTCGATGAGTGTGGAAACGAATTGACGATTCCCAAGGTCAAGTCGTGAAAGGTTCAAGGCGATCGGGACCAAGGGAAGGCCTGCATCGCGTACAGAGGCGAGGAAGCTGCAAATCATACGAAGCATATACATATCAAAGGTGGTGATAAAGCCGAATCGTTCAAATACGGGAATGAATTGCTGGGGCGGAAGCATCCCCCGTTGTGGATGGTCCCATCGGGCCAATGCCTCCACCGAGACCATTGTCATGGTCGAAAGGTGATAGATCGGTTGCAGGTAAAAAGTGAACTGATTCTGCTCAAGCGCGGCTGACATGTCGTTGAGCACTTCCTGTTCGTTCAGCGTATCGCTCCTGAAGGAAGGTGTGTAGAAAGCGTAGGGCGTTTGGAGATTGAATCGAATCGTTTTTGCCGCACTCATCGCCCGGTCCAATATCTGGTTGATCGGCATGTGCAAATCCTCGATTTCGTAGATGCCGTACACCAGAGAAACCACAAACCCTATCCGATCGGAAATCTCTGAGCAATCCATCGCCGTCGATACCTGAACAAGATCGGAACGGGAGAACGGGATGCATGCGGCAAAATGGTCGCCCTCCAAATGAGCATACACCCCCCTGTTCTGGCAGAACCGGCGCAGACGCTCTGCAAGGTAGAGCAACACCTCATTTCCTGTCTCAAACCCAAGTAGTTCGTTGATGACCGAGAAGCGTTCCACATTCCAGAAAATACAGACAAATCGCTCATCCTCATGGGCATCAAGCAACATTCTGGCTTTGGTGTAGAACCGCTGTCGAGTATAGAGTAGCGTCAATGCATGATGTTCCTGTGCTACATGCAGTTGCATGAGCGCTAGTTCACGTTCCTGTTCAGTCTGCATGGTCTTGGTAATATCGGCAATGAGCAGGCTGAAAGGCTGGCCTATTCCCACCACTCCGGTCTGTCTGAAGGTGATCTCACACCAGATATCGGTTCCATCCTTCCGCCGGAGCCGCAATTTGAAGGCCACGTGCAAGGTACACATACTTTGCAACTCTATTTCCCGCAACAACAAGGCCCTGTCTTCAGGATGGAATATTTCAAGCACGTTCGCACTCAAGCGAGCTGACAAATCCATGCGCGAATATCCCAACATGCCGGCAAGCGTCTCATTGACATACTGTAAGACCAGACGGGCATTTACCATCTGCAGAACCACAATGCCCTGCAGACTCTGCTCAACAAAATTCTGCATTCTTGTATTCAGTTCAAACAATTGGCGTTCCCGACTGATATCCTGCAATGAAATGCTTACAACTTGCTCCGTCCCGAACAAGGGACCGGCTTGCACGTGTGCTGCATAGCACCGATGGTTCACATCCTCAAGCAACACCTCACTTTCAAACACTTCCTCATTGAGTTTTTCCAACAGATGGGATTTGGATGCAGGCGCCAACCAACCCAACGGATCGAATTCTGCTCCATCCTCACAGGATCCTATGGTTTTCCCGAATTCAGCGTTGGCAAAAATGAATCGAGGAGAGGAAGAACGAGTCAGCACCAAAACCGGGATGCAAAGTGCGTTGATCAAGTGTTCCAAGGATGAATAGGCAGTGGTGAAACGGTAATCCAGGAAGGGCACAAGCTCTCCACCTATTCGCTGTATCGCTCCCTGCGCATTTCGTGACAGCATGCAGGTACCTTGATACGGAACATATGTTTGCATCTTCTCTGTTTCCCGTAACCGAAAGAACAGGGTTTCACTTTTTCCGGTCTTTCGGATTGACCGCAGCGCATCCAGAAATGACTTTGCATCCTCACTTTGAAACCAAGTGAGCTGCTTTGGATCATCATGCAAATTGCTGAATAGTAGCGGCATGGCAAATCCGGTAAGGGTCAGGATATCACCTTCACAATCATAATCCCAACTTTTTGCATACAGGAAAAGCCGTTGGAAATAGGTTCCCATGGGAAGTGTAGTCTGTTGCAAGTCTTTTGACTGTTGATTGGCTGAAATATTCTTCGCCTGCTTCACTTGATCGACCATCACCGTCATTTTCGCAGAACGATTGTTCCAGTGGATCAGCTTTTCCTTGAAGAGCAGAGTTTGTCCATCCTCCGTGGTGATGACCCGATGGGTATATGTTTCATAATCCAATTGCCCGAGGCTACAGAAAGGGCAGACACTATCCCTACCAAACAGGCGTGTATGGCATCGTCCCAAACCGATCCCCGGAGGAACAGCAAACCGTTCACGACCTGCTCGATTGAGAAACAGCAGAGCATGGGTTTCTGCATCGCACACATAGATGGAATCAGGCAGATTGTCCAGCACCCATTCAGGATTCATCCAGCCCATGGCTTTCTGCATATCCATGGAAGCTTCGTAATGCAAGCAACGATTTCTGCCAAGTTCCTTGGAGCGATACAAGGCAATGTCTGCATGGTGATACAGTTGGTCGAACGCTGTTCCATCCTCCGGTACCAGACAGAACCCGACCGAGCAATGAACTTCCATGCCAAGGCTGGTATCGGTTGCAATCTGTTTGCAGAAGGAAGTCCCCAATGTCCCAAATTGACCAAACTCATCGGTTTTCGGCACAAAAGCTATAAATTCATCACCACCCAACCGCCCGACTATCGATTCGAACGGGAAGAAGGTATACAGACACGATGCGACCATACGCAATACTCGATCACCCATCTCATGCCCAAATGTATCATTGATCCCTTTGAACCGGTCGATGTCAATCAAATAGAAGCCATAGGCTCCGGCATCGGTCTGTCTGAGTTGGGCCTCAATCATTTCTTCCAAAGAGAATCTATTGAACAATCCGGTCAATGCATCTCGCTGGGAACGTTCCAACAATTTCGCTTCCCGTTTTTTTTCTGCATCAATATCTTTGATGGCGATATAGCCGATGGTATTTCCCCCGGTGGTGGAGATGCTGAGCGTGAACCGAACCCAGGGATATCCTTTCGCCGGGAAGAGCGGATGCTGCATCTTTGCTTCCACTGTAAAGTCCTGGTTAGATTCGGAAATATAGGTTCTCAGCGCATCCTCAGTGCTGATTTGGGCAAACAACCCTAAGAAATCCGCCCTGATGGAACGTTTGAGCAGTTGCTCATACACGTCATACAGGGAAACCGAACCCCCGAGGAGTTTTCGTACCGTGGTATTGGCCAGCAAAGGTCTTCCGTTTTCCAGGTTGAAAGCCGCAAAGAATGCGTAATCTTCACCCAAGGAAGCAAGACGGGTTTCAATCTCATCATGCACATCGCTGAAAATACCGATTGCGCTGGTGCACGCACCATCCGACGTTCTGAGAAAGGAATAGCTGGAACGCAACCATCGATACGAAGCAGGACCGGTCCGTACCAGAAGGATGGAATCAGGTTCCAAACCTTCCTTGAGCATTGAGAAATCCTGTCGAAGTGTCTCACTAAACGAAGGATGGATCAAATCATGTTCCAGCAGATACCCCAATGGATTTTTGGTTATAAGTGAAGGATGCCCTCCAAGGATGGTCCTGGTGAGTGTGGTTACCTGGTCGGTTCCCAATTCATATTCCCAGATTTCCAGATTGGAATGGGAGAAGGCAAAATCCAGTCTGGCATGTTGCTGTTCCAGCTTCAGCCGGGTGAGAAATGCCTCAGTCGTATCACTGACGACCAGATAATAGACGGGAAATTGGCCGTGAAAGCGAGCAAACTTCCCCAAGACTCGAACCCATCGCATTTCTTTGGATGCAATACGGAATTCAACATCAAATTCCCGATGGGTTCGCTTCAGACTGGAAAACAGTTTACCCACACGTTTTCGATCACTCTCATGTACCGATGCCAACAGATTGAGTTCCGTATAGGTATGATACTGCCAGGTTTCGTAGCTCAGCAACTTTGCAAGTCCCCGGCTGAGGTAGGTGGCTCGAATCTCATCACCGAACTCATACACACCCACCCCACCGGGAAGATTATTGATCGAGAGAAAAGCCCGATACTTTGGGACATTTTCCTGCTCTTCTTCCATACCTCGTACACCTCAAACCGATAAATTACCTCATCATAGCATATAGTGTGTACGAAGCAGAAGCGAAGTTTTACTTTTTGGGAAGATCATTGGAGTCCTTCAACAGGACGTCGTGCGCGCCCCCTTCAATGATTGAGGTGGAAGAAACAAGGGTAAGTTTTGCTTTTTGCTGCAACTCCGCGATGGTCAACGCACCGCAGTTGCACATGGTGGATTTCACCTTGCTCAACGACAACTGCACATTATCCTTCAATTTGCCGGCATACGGGACATACGAATCGACACCTTCGACAAAACTGAGCTTGGTATCCCCTCCGAGATCATAGCGCTGCCAATTTCGGGCACGTGCCGACCCTTCACCCCAATACTCTTTCATATACGAACCTTTGATATTCACTTTCTCGGTCGGGCTCTCATCAAATCGAGCGAAGTATCGACCAAGCATGAGAAAATCTGCTCCCATGGCCAATGCCAACGTCATGTGATAATCCAATACGATGCCTCCGTCCGAACAAATCGGAACATAGACACCGGTCTTCTCGTAATATTCATTACGGGCCTTCGCAACCTCGATGAGGGCGGTAGCCTGTCCCCGCCCTATGCCTTTGGTCTCACGGGTGATGCAGATGGAACCACCGCCGATCCCTACTTTGACAAAATCGGCTCCGCTCTCGGCAAGGAAGAGGAATCCTTCCTTGTCCACGACATTGCCGGCTCCTATTTTCACCTGATCGCCGTACTCGGTGCGAATCCAGGCTATTGTTTGGCGCTGCCATTCAGTAAATCCTTCGGAGGAATCAATACAGAGCACATCGGCTCCGCTTTGCAGCAAGGCGGGAACCCGCGTTTGGTAATCCCGCGTATTGATGCCTGCACCCACCAGATACCGTTTTTGATCATCCAGCACTTCAGCAGGGTTTTGTTTGTGGCTGTCATAATCTTTTCTGAATACAAAATACCGGAGCCTGTTTTCTTCATCAACGATGGGAAGACTATTCAGCTTATGCTCCCATATGATGTCATTCGCCTCTGAAAGGCTCACTCCTTCGCGGGCATAGATGAGGTGGTCGAATCCAGTCATGAAGGATGCAATCGGGGTATCCTCGCTCATCCTGCTCGGTCTCCAGTCACGGGAGGACACAACACCGAGTAATTTCCCGTTTGGATTTCCATCATCAGTCACTGCAATGGTGTTGTGGCCCTTCAGCTGCTTCAGTGCAATAAGGTCTTTGAGCGTCTGATCAGGTCTGAGGTTGGAATCAGAGGGAACGAATCCGGCTTTGAAGGCTTTCACTTTCGCCACCATCGCACTTTGGTTCTCTATGCTTTGCGATCCGAAGATGAAGCTCAGCCCACCCTCCCTGGCCAACGCTTTCGCCATCTCTTCCCCGCTGACCGACTGCATGATCGCACTGACCAAAGGGATGTTCAATTGCAATGCACTTTCCTCCCCCTTCCTAAATTTCACCAAGGGGGTTTTCAAGGAAACGTTTGTAGGAACACAAGTGATGTCCGAATACCCGGGAACGAGCAGGTATTCACTGAATGTACGTGAAGGTTCTTCAAAAATATACGCCATTACGCAACTCCTGGGAGGGTTTTGGCACCATATTTTGCCGGTTATCTTACTTTTACACAAGCTTGACGCAACATAAAAACCTAAATTTGTTGCATTATTTATCGTATTCCAACCAAGAGAGCTGATTCCTTACCTTTCAGTATAATCTTAAGTGCATCATCGTTCACCGTACAAACTGTCCCGTAGGTCTTTACCAATGAGGTAATCTGTAACATTTCATTGGGAAGCATCAGTTCCTGCATGGACTCTCTCCGATTGAGGATGCAGACGATCGCTTCCTTGCGGCTGTACCGGGCGAATGCACATACTTGCTCATCTGCATATATGATCGCCCAGCTCCCGTTTCCCAGGGTATCTGCATGCTCTATCCTGAGCGCTCCCAATTCAGTGTACAAATCAAGGAACGAGCAATTCCATTGCCTCTGGTCCCATTGCATGGGGTATCTTGCCTGTTCGACCGAACCATATGGCCCGGCAAGGGCAATTTCCTCTCCATAATAGATGTTCGGCATCCCAGGCAGAATATACAGCAGCCTGACCACCCCCTTGTACAGATTCCAATCGAAGAGTTCAGTGTTGTTATACAGTCTTGCCGTGTCGTGGCTGTTGATCAGATTCATTTGCATGGGCAGCATCTGTCCGTTTACGGCAAGCAAATGGCGCTTGAGCGCCTCAGCCATTTCGATTCCGGTAAACGGCCTGGTAGGCTTGGGCAGATGACCCCAGCCGTCACAAAGGTACCGGTCCGTCTCCCCCATCCACGAACGTATCAGACGGCTGCTTCCGATATAATTCATCGTAGCATCCCACATGTCGCCTTGCAAAAACGGGGTGGAATCGACCCAGTCCTCGCCGACCAGATAGGCTTGGGGATTTTCTGTTTTGACTGCATCTCTGACTTCCCGCCAGACTTCCTCACACAATTGGTCGCTTCCCCTTCTGCCCACTTCACTGGCGACATCCAGACGCCAACCATCCTGTAAATAGGGCTGTTTCAAAAACGATCGCATGACCGAATCCGCTGAACGATACATGATATTCCGCAGTTCCTGATTCGAGTAATTCAGTTGGGGAAGCGTAGGCACATCCTGCCAGTACGCAACCTTTCCCTGTGCATCAGCATAGTAATACGAGGCTTCCTTGCTGAGAGGATCTGTGATCGCCGTTTGGTACCAAGGATGTCCGGTTCCCGTATGATTGATGGATATATCCACCACAATCCTGATCCCGTTCTCATGTAAGCGTGCACAAAGGCGATGGAAGGCTTCATCACCTCCAAGCTTTTCGTCCACATGGAAGAAATCGGTACAGTCATACCGATGGGTGGTCTGGCTTCTTCCGATGGGATTGAGATACAGGACGGTCACCCCCAATCGCTTGAAATGATCGATTGATTGCAAGATCCCATCAAGATCGCCATTGAAGAAATCCAAACATCTACCGCTCTGGTAATCCAAGGGTTCCTCGGTAAAATCATGGACGGTAACCGTACCACCATCAAATTGATATGCTCCATCGGTCGCACCCACGTTCGGATTCCCGTTTCGAAATCGATCAGGGAAGATTTGATAACAGGTGGCCGTCTTCACCCATTGAACCGGCTCAAGATTGGGTTTCAAGCTGAAACATTCGGCAAGCGGCGGCACCGATGCCTTCAATCCGACCTTGCTGTAGCTGTAGGCTCTATCCTTGCATACCAAGAAAAAATACCATTGGATGGGATCATCAAGCACGGCAAGGCGACAGCGATGGAAAGTCAAGGATCCTTTTGGAAATGGTTGCATCAGTATTTGTTTTTCCCGTCCCAATTGAAAACTTACCAGTCTAACCTCGACGATCTCATCCGTTGTCGCTGTTTGGATGGTAATCTCAATGGACTCCCCACGTTTGGGATACAAGGGATATACATAGAGGGGACTGACAGTAAAATCTATTGATCGGACGAGGGATGGTTTGGGCACTTTGTATCTTCCTTTTCAGTAAAACAAACGTTGACTGGGTTAGAAAACCGGTTTAGTATTAAGTTTATACGAGCTTTTGCAAGTATGCAACCGAATTGCTTTCATTTTTTTCAGGAACTGTGCTACGATACCGCCGATTAGCAGAAGGAGAAGAACACGAGTATGAAACGCCCTACGATCAAAGATATTGCTCGGGAGAGTGGATACTCGAAGACTGCTGTTTCCTTCGCCTTCAACGATCCCTCGCGCATCAGCGACAAAGCATGCCAGCAAATCCTTGAGACCGCTGAACGGCTTGGTTATATCCCCGATCCCATGGCCCGCAATTTTTCATTGCGTAGACATCTTTCCATCGGGTTCCTTCTGCCCCAGGTCGTCCAATATTCCTTACAGAATCCCTATACCATGCAAGTCATTCTGGGCATCGGATCGGTATGTGAGAAATATGGGTACACCCTCAACCTGATACCTCCCCTGCACAAGAGCATTACCGAGGCGGTTCGTGCTGCAGCGGTGGACGGTCTGATAACCATGGGCCTGCAAGTTGATATGGATATTGTTTCTGTTATGAAAACGAGGTTGCTTCCGTATGTCACCATAGATGGAATTCCGCATGAGGAAATGCCCAGTGTGAACATAGACGATGAAAAGGCATCCTATTCCTTGATGAAAATGGTATTGGATGCAGGACATACCAAGCTGGTCATCATTGGACTCAGCGACGATGCATTCGCCACCGAGCAGAACAGCAACAGTGTCCCAGCCAATCGCCTTGCCGGGTACAAGCGGGCGCTCGGCGATGCAGGAATTGCTTGTCAGGCGTATCAACAGTTCGTTTGTGAATGCACCTTGGCTGACGGCATACGCATAGGAAAGCAAATCCTCGAACTTGCCGATCGCCCGTCCTGTATAGTAACCATGAGCGACATCGTGGCGATCGGGTGCATCCAGGCATTCAAGGCAGCAGGTCTTCATGTCCCCGATGATATTTCGGTGGTCGGGTTCGACAATATTGATGAGGCATCCTGCATTTCCCCTGCCCTTACCACCGTTGATCAACCGGCGAAAGAAAAGGGGCGACTTGCTGCAGAGGCCTTGTTCAAAATCCTGAACAAGGAATCATTGGCAAGCGCCCATATGCAGATCCCCTATACCGTAATCAAACGGGAATCACTGAAAACGCTCTCCTCTATTTCTTGAGGATTTCGAGTAAGGAAGCGGTCACTTCATCCGGAGATCGGGAAGCATCAATATCAACTAACAGTCCCTTGGAACGATAATAGTCGATCAATACAGCGGTCTGCGCTTCATAGACTTTCAGGCGATTGAGGATGGCCTCAGGCTTGTCGTCGTCACGCTGGATCAAGGGTTCTCCGGTTTCGTCGTCAATACCTTCGGTCTTGGGAGGATTGTACAGGATGTGGTAGGTTCTTCCAGTTGATTTGCATACGCGTCTTCCGCTCAACCTGGCAACGATTTGTTCGCGCTCAAGTACGAAATTGACCACTGCATCCAAACCTTTCATCGATGCAAGGGCATCGGCTTGTACAATGGTACGAGGAAAGCCATCAAGAATGAACCCCTTTTGGGCATCCGCTTCCTTAAGCCGTTCTTTCACCATAGCGATGGTAACGGAATCGGGAACCAGTTCCCCGCTGGCGAGAATCGCCTGTACTTGTTTGCCGAGTTCCGTACCGCCTTTTATATGACTTCGGAACAGGTCCCCGGTCGAGATATGGGGAATGTCAAGCTTGATTTTTGCTTCGGACGCAATGGTCCCCTTTCCGGCTCCCGGAGGGCCGAGAAAAACTAGATTCATGATACACCTCACAACAGAAGATGGGCGTATGGTACCACAGACGGGAAATTATTTACACCACTTGGACAAGAGCCTGTGCGAGGTTTCCTTGTATAAAGGCCGGTCATGGAGTAGAATCGCTAACGAACAGGAGAACAGAACCCATGAACAAGATTATCTTACACGCAACCGACCTTGACGGATATCTGAAGGATACGGACAAGGATAAAATCGCCCATGTAGATGAGCTGTATAAGAAATCACTCAATCATTGCTCAGTCCTCGACAGCGCCAGTGATGTGATGCAACTCGAGGAAGCCAGGAAAGGTTTGGTGGACAGCGCAGCTGAGATCGGAAAATACTTGAAGAACATCTGCGCCGAGGAACCGAACATCCATGTCTATTCCTTTGAAACTCCGCAGGAGCAGCATGGGCAGGCAAGCCGCCTCATAGCCAAACTCAGGGATCCTTCCACCGGGCACGAGGAATTCCTCTACTACATTCAGCGGGCGTATGAAATGCTCTTCTCCCATGTCTGGGCCGATGCTGCACTTCCCACCAAGCGCTCGATCATCACCAAGACTCCGGTAACCAGCCCGGTCAGGAACTATGCGGTCCACCGCATTCCCGACGTCGATTCTCTGATCCATAACAGCGTAATGTGCGTGATGCTCCGTGGGGCGTTGCTTCCCAGTATGATTCTCAGCAAGGAAATCCAGGAATACTCGGCCGATGATTTTGTTACTCCGTTTGCGTTGTTCAAGATCAAGCGGGACGATTCCAAACGTGAATCGAACATGGATTACATCCTTGATTTGGATAAATCATATTTTGACCTGCAAGCACTTGACGGCAAGGACCTCATTTTCGCCGATCCGATGAATGCAACTGGAGGTTCATTGGTAACCATCGTCAAATATTTGAAGGACAACGGAATACATCCAAAATCGGTGAAATTCATCAATGTGATCAGTGCACTCAAGGGCTCGCTCAGGATCGCCCGGGCCATTGAAGGAGCCGAGGTATATACCCTTTGGATGGATCCCGTACTCAATGATGCAGCGTACATCCTTCCGGGTCTTGGAGATGCCGGGGACCGTCTGAACGGACAGGACGAACATGACAATCCACGAAACATCATACAGTTGATCGCTGATTACGGTTCGGCCATCACCAACCTCTATCGTTCACAGGTTCGTGAGATTGAATGCACGGTGCTGGATCGGTGATGAAACGGTTTTTGCTGCTCTTGATCGCATCCCTTTTCTTGTTCAGCTCGTGCCAACTCCAAAAGGCACGGGCTGCTGCATATTTGGGATCAGAGGCCTTCGCCGAAGGCCTCTATAGTCAGGCAGCCTACCAGTATGGAAAAGCTGCATCAGCACAGCATGATTCTGCCGAATACCGTTACAATCAGATACTCAGCCTGCTTTTGGATGCATCGTTGGATGAAGTGATCGTCCAAAGCGACAAGGCTTTTTCCGATTTCCCCTTCCATACGGAATTCCTCCTGCTCAAAGCACGCGCATATGCCACGCAAAAGGCTTACAAGAAAGCGCTTGCCGTCTATCAGCAGGTTTTTGCCTTGGATCCCGGCTCATACACCTTGCAGCAGGCGGTCATGGAGCAGGCTGTCGCATGGAACGAGAACGAAACGGCCAAAAACCTTGCCCTCACACTGCTCTCCCATCCCCAAACCGAACAGAAGGCACTTCAGGTGCTGACCGAATTGGAAGGAAAGCAGAGTTGGTATGCATATGCCCTGAACTATCTTACGAAGGAAGCTGGAACACAAGCCCCAGCAGAGCTCCAACCACAATCCAAATAAAGGGATGCACCTTTTTGAAGGAAAGCACCAAGACCACCATGAGAACAGTGAGGATTGTTTCCTCAACTCGTAATGAGCCTTCCTTGAGAATGATGATCCCCAGCAGCTTCAACGCGGCAAAACTGATAAGACCGACGACCGCAGCCCGCAACCCATAGAATGCATCCTTCACTCGTTGGTTTTTGTCAAACTGGGTCAAGAAACGCGCGATCAGAATAATGATGATGACACTCGGGGTGATTTCCCCCAGGGTTGCGACAACGCCTCCGAGCAGGCCCGACGCCTGATACCCGGCAAATGTCGCCATATTGATGCCGATTGGCCCCGGTGTCGATTCACTGACGGCAATCATATCGGCGATTTGTCGGGCACTCAGCCATTGCGGATGGGTTTCCGCCAAAGCGGAGAGAAACGGAAGGGTCGCCAATCCGCCGCCGATCGAGAACAATCCAATTTTAAAAAACTCCCAGTACAAGGCAAGGTAGATCATCTTTTTCTCCGTTTCCCGGCTTGGACGGACAGGCCGAACAGTATGGACAAGGGAATGATCCATAGGGGAGAGAGCTTGAGCAGCAAGGTTGCCGTGATGGTTGCCAGATACAAGAGGATGGTGGGGATGTCTATGAGACTTTTCTTGGAAAGGGAGATGATCGATTGGACGACCAAGGCACAGACCGCCACTCTGATACCACCGAATGCCCGTTGTACCCATATCGAATCCTGCAGGTGCACCAACAAAGTGGAAAGCAGGGAGATGATCACAAGCGACGGGGTCACTTCCCCGAGGGTCGCCACGATTGCACCGAGGACGCCCCTGGTCCGGTATCCGATCATGGTCGCGGTATTCACCGCAATGATGCCGGGGGTGCATTGGCCGATGGCATAGATATCCAGCACTTCTTCCTCGGTGACCCAACCATGGTTGGTGATGACTTCCCGCTGGAGGATGGGCAGCATGGCATACCCCCCACCGAACGTGAATCCCCCGATTTTCAGAAATGCCGTATAGAGTTGCCAAAGCGTAGCGGTATGGTGGTTCATACCAATGCTTCCATCGCCTGTCGGACCAGTTGGTCGCACCGTTCATTGCCTTCGATGCCAGCATGCCCCTTCACCCAATTCCAATACACGGGGAGCGAAGCATTCAATGCATCCAAGGCCACCCAATATTCCTTGTTCTTCACCGGGTCCTTGGAAGCGGTCCGCCATCCATTGGTTTTCCATTTCTTGATCCAGCTGGTAATGCCGTTCTTCACATACTGGCTGTCGGTATTGATGATGATTTTCTTGGCCTCATACCCTTGACAGGTTTGAAGCGCCTTGATGACTGCGGTTAGTTCCATCCGGTTGTTCGTCGTCGCTTCTTCAGCACCGCTCTCTTCCTTCGCAAACGTACCGTCTACCTGCAAAACATACGCCCAACCACCAGGACCGGGATTCCCCAGACATCCTCCATCGGTGTAAATCTCAATTTCTGTATACATCATAGACCGGATAGTAATATACCCCCGATTTCAGGTCAACCACAGTCAAGCTTGACAGCACCCAAACAACTCCGTACGATAAAGTGTCCAAGCCAAGGGAAAGGGGGAAAAGCCCCTGCGGTCCCGCCACTGTACGGGCTGGGTGGATGCATTATGACACTGCAGGAATGTGGGAAGTCGCAGCTACCGGGTATGCCTGAGCCAGGAGACCTGACTTGGATAATTTCCGACGACCTACGGAGTATAGGCCAGGGTATGTTGCATGCCCGTTGACAAGGGGCTTTATGTTCAATCATCGTCCAGCACACCAGTTCCTCCTGCTTGCAATGTTGCTCAGTCTGCTCTTCTCCCCGTTGAAAGCACAGGCAATACAAGAAAAACCGCACACCGACCATGGCATGCGCATCGTCAGTTTATCTCCGAACGTCACCGAAACGTTGTTTGCTTTGGGTGCTGGTTCGTCAGTCGTAGGACGAAGTGATTACTGCAATTACCCGAATCAGGTGCTCGCCCTACCCTCGGTCGGAACCTTGTACAACCCATCGCTTGAAACCCTGCTTTCCCTGAATCCTACGCTGGTGATCAGCAGCGCATTCGTTGATGACCAGTTTCTTGCTTCCATCCAAAAAGCTGGCATTGCGGTATTGCAGTTGAACACCCAACAGACATTCCAAGGTACATACGACTTGATCAGGGATATCGGTGAAGCAGTGGGTAGGCAGGAACAAGCGGAACTGATGATTCTCTCGATGCAAAACACCGTACACCAAGTGGTGATGAGTGTGCAGAATCTTCCAAAGCCTAGCGTGTATGCCGTCATTGATTTCGGAGGATTCGATTCGACTGCCACCGGTGACACGTTTTTTGGGGATATGATAGAACTCGCTGGTGGATCCAATGTTGCAAAGGATGCAAAGAATTGGACATACAGCAAAGAATTGCTCATGGAGAAGGATCCTGATCTTTTGCTGATCAGCCCGCGCTGGGGTGAAAGCGGTACACAAACCATTGCAGAATTCACCGCTATGAAACCCTATTCAGACTTACAGGGTGAAATACGCCTGATTGATGCCGATTTGATCAGCCGTCAAGGGCCGAGAAGCGCCCAAGCCCTGGCTTCGCTTGCCTCGGTGATTCATCCGGAGCTCGGCAAATGAGATGGACGTTACGTTTTGCCCTGGTTATCGGCAGTATTCTGCTGATGCTTTTCTCCCTTGCGTTGGGGCCATCTCATATCAGCGTGGGGGAAATACTTTCCCTCTTTTCTGGACATGTTTTATCAGGAAACCAAGGATACATCATTTTTCAGCTCCGGCTTCCCCGTATTTTCTCATCATTTCTGAGTGGTGCGGTTCTCGGCCTCAGTGGAGCGGTGTTCCAAGCAGCATTGCATAATCCTATGGCGGACCCCTTCATTCTCGGGGTGAGTTCGGGCGCCTCGTTCGGAGTTGCCGTTGCGCTTTTCCTAGGTCTGGCCCCTGTATTGGGCTTTCCGCTGAGTGCACTTCTCGGCGCCATCCTGACGACCTTGTTCATCTTCGGCCTGGCAATGCGAAGACGAAGCAGCCAAACAACACTACTGCTCACTGGAGTCGCCGTCAATTATCTGCTTTCAGCGGGCATGACGTTGTTGATGTTCCTCCACAAGGAGCAATACCAGCGCATCCTGTTCTGGACGCTCGGCAGTTTCTCTTCCAGTACCTGGAATCAGGTATTCATCCTCGCTTGCACGTCCTTCTTGGTTTTTTCCGTACTCCGTATGCAACACAGCAAGCTGGATATCCTGCTGCTTGATGAAGGCTCGGCACAGAGCACCGGCCTTTCGGTTCGAAAAACACGGCTTGCACTTTTGTTGGTTGCTTCGCTTGCGAGTGCATTATGCACTTCATATTACGGAGTGATCGGGTTCATCGGTCTGATGGCCCCCCATGTCACCCGATTGCTCGTAGGACCGAAACATCAGCGGCTGTTGTTCCCTTCCGCGCTTATGGGAGGATTTCTCTTGCTTGCTAGCGACACGCTTTCGCGTATACTGCTTCCTTCCGGGGAGCTTCCGGTAGGAGTCATTACCAGCATCATCGGAGTACCGCTTTTCATTCATCTGCTGCGAAAAGGGAGGTACTTCTATGGATAGCCTTCAGTTTTCCCACCTGTGGGGTGGATATGAACAGCATCAGGTATTCCGTGATTTCACCGCATCATTCCCCCGTGGCTCCTTCATCGCCTTGACCGGACCCAATGGAAGCGGAAAAAGCACTTTGCTCAAGTTTATTTATAAACAACTACTTCCCGACCAAGGTCTGATCTATCTTGATGGTGAGGCCATAGCGACCATGAAACAGATGCAAATTGCCCGTCATCTTGGTTTCGTGCCCCAGAATGGGAAACTTGACTATGCGTTTACTGTCAGAGAGGCTGTGGCAATGGGAAGATTCGCCTATCAGGGAAAGGACGAGCATCATGCCATCGAGGCAGCCATGGATGCTTGTGATATTTCGCATCTTGCCCATACACTGGTAACTGAACTCAGTGGAGGGGAAATGCAGAGGGTACTGCTTGCCCGTTCGTTGAGCCAGGATGGCAAGCTCCTGTTGCTTGATGAACCGGTGAACCACTTGGATGTGCGTCACCAGCATTCCATCATGCAACTGCTTACCCGATTGGTAGAACAAGGCTATACCGTTTTGTGCGTCTTGCATGATCTTCTTCTGGTTCAGGTATACAGCAGTATTGTCATGGTCCTCAAAGATGGCTCGATCGTCTCCTACGGGAAGACCGAGGAAGTGATTACCGAGGATTTGCTTCACCACGTATATGGCATTGATGCACATCAGGTATATGATGCAACCTTGGACCGCAGCCTGTATCTGCCTTCCTGGCACTGAAATGACGAGGAAGGGTATATGAAACCGGTGAGCCTGCTGCTGCATCGAATCTATCGAAGGGTTGTGAAGATCGTGCTCGCGCTCAACTACGATTTCCAGACCTGGCAGGAACAAAGCCTGCCACCCGGTCCCAAGATTTTCTGTTCCAATCATTTCAGCTCGAGTGATGTCCACTTTGTCACGACTCTCATGCCGGATGCACTGCATATGGTCATCGGACCGGGATTTGGTATTCCGGTCGTCGGATCCTTTCTCGGCTGGACTGAACAGATCAGGGCATTTACCAAAGAAGATAGAAAGACCGTGGTGGATGAAGCCGTACGCTACTTGCGCCAAGGAGACAGCATCTATATCTTCCCGGAAGGAGATCTGAATACCCAGGAGCGGATGATGGCGTTCAAGAAAGGCGTCGCCAATATCTATCTCGCCTATCCTTGTCCGGTCATCCCCATCGGTTTGATCTCCCCGAAACGCAGAGTAAGACATAAATTGAGCAAGACCGCCGGAAGGCCGATGACGGTGGTCAGCCGCAATTATTATGCGAATATCGGCAAGCCGCTTCAGTTTCCCCAAGCCCTTGCCATGCAAAAGCAGGACAAGGACAGCGCATGCCAGATGATTCTCGATGAGCTGTCGTCTACCATTGAATCCTTGATCGATGAGATCAAGACAGATAAATTCTGGAGTTGACCATGGATGAATTACACACCATTTTCACCGATTTCAAAACACAGGTTGAAGAAATCTCGGAACATGCAGAACAGGTGCATTCCCTTGTATTCCGTGCAGAATTGAAAAACGGAACTTCCTTTAATTTTTCCTATAATGCGGAAAAGTTTGCCAAGGAAAGCGGGCCTCGCCTGCCCTATCATCCTGTCTCCATTTTCAATGGAGTGTTCGACATCGTTTCCAGTGCCATCGGCATCGCCCTGTTGGTCATCCTTGCCATGCACCGGTCGTCCCAGCAGTATCTTGCAGTACTTACTTTCTCTGCCTTCATAACCACTTTCATCTGCTCTGCGTTGTATCATTTTTTCAGCATGGAACAAAGAAGCAGCCAAGTATTCGCCACCTTGAAAGAAATCGGGAAAATCCTCTCGATTCTCTTGGTGAATCTCACGTATGCCACACTGCTCTTTCCCTCCAGCTTGGTTCTGGTTCGATCCATCTCCCTGGTGTTGGTCGCACTCAGCCTCCTGTTTCTTACCGGTAGAACCAAACTTTCTCTGCAAGTCAGCCTGCTGGTCTCTCTCTTGCTCCCCTGGGTGTCCTTTGTCTCGCTCTTTTCCTTGGAAACCTTGCTCCGTTGCCTGCTTTTCAGTCTCTGGTCGCTGACCGCGCTGATGAGCGGCAAGGAATCACGCCTGCACAGCAATTCAGTTTTTGCCTTGATGGGGTTGGTCTCCTTCTTTCTTGAACTTGCTCCGCTCTTGATGATTTGACTTTTCTTTATCGCAGGCAGCGCCTATACTACACACAGGAGGCGCACCTATGAAACTTGCAATTTTGGGAGCAGGCAACATTGCCCGCAAGATGGCAGCTACCGTCAACGAGATGGAGCATGTCGAGGCCTACGCCGTTGCTTCACGTGATTTACAGAAGGCTCAGGAATTCGCCCAGAAATGGAATATCCGCAAGGCATATGGATCGTACGAGCAGATGCTCAATGATCCTGAGATTGATCTCGTGTATGTTTGCACCCCACATTCCTTCCATTATGAACATATGATGCTATGCCTTGAGCACGGCAAACATGTGTTGTGTGAAAAGTCGTTCACCATGAATGCCGATCAAGCGAGAAAAGTGCTTGCGTTCGGTAAGGAAAAAGGGCTGCTTGTCGCTGAGGCGATCTGGACACGCTACCTTCCGATGCGTTTGGTGCTCGATCAGATCCTGGATCGGAGGGTCATTGGAGAACCCCATGCCCTTACGGCAAATCTCTGCTACCCCATCAAGGGGGTGCGAAGACTTACCGATCCGGCTCTGGCAGGAGGAGCGCTGCTTGATGTCGGCGTGTACACCATCAATTTTGCCATGATGGTATTCGGCGATGAGATTGAAAGCGTAGAATCCTCCTGTGTGAAGACTGACAGTGGTGTCGATGAATCGAATTCGATTACGTTGACCTTCAAGGGGGGGAAAATGGCTGTGCTCCATTCCTCCATGGTCAGCACCTCTGACCGAAGAGGAGCCATTTTCGGAAGCCGCGGCTACATTGAATTCCTCAATATCAACAACTGTGAGGGAATCAATGTATATGACAAGGATTACAATCTGGTTGAGACCTATAAACCATTCAAATTCATCACCGGCTTCGAACATCAGGTGGAAGCTTGCCGGAAAGCCATTGAGGAAGGTGAATTGGAGTTGAAACAGATGCCGCACAGTGAAATCATCCATGTCATGGAAGTGATGGATACCTTGCGATCACAATGGGGTGTACGGTACCCGGGGGAGTGAGCTATGGAATTGGAAGAGCGATATGCAATCGTCAGTGCACAAGAGGAATTGTTGAAGTTTGAGACGTTTACCCATGAGGATGCATGGGAACTGGGAAAGATTTTTGTCGCCGAGGCTATGGACAAGGATCTGAAGATTGCAATCAGCATCCGCTTGCTCAGTGGAAAAACGCTGTTTCACTATGCAGCGGAAGGAACAGGATTGGGCAATGAAACATGGATAGACCGAAAATTCCGGACTGTCCAACATTTCGAGATGAGCACGCTTCGCTATGCCCTGTCACTGAAAAAACGTGGAGCGACCCTCGCTGACCGCGGACTGGATCCAACAAAATTCGTTGCCTGCGGGGGTGGTTTTCCGATCGTGGTGGAAGGCGTCGGGTGCATCGGGGCGGCCATGGTTTCCGGATTGACCGATGTAGAGGACCATGACGTGTTGATCACGTGCCTGAGCAAGTATCTGGATGTGGAGAGTGTTCCCCGTTATCCGGTAGTCTGAGATTTGAGCAGATGCATGTAGTACCTGCTTTCAATCGACTGGGAATCCAATCCAAACCGAGTGAGCATGTCGAGCAAGAAGGTCCTGGCCAACGGGACCTTCTCTTCTTGCTCGAGGATGAATTCCATTTCCAAAAACCAACCCAAACCAAGCACCTCTACCAATTCGATATGCAATGGTGGCAATACATCATCAAATGCCAATGTGTAGGAATATCCTCTCTTGGTTTTCCGGATGTAGATCTGATATCCCAAGCCGAGAAAGAACTCATGCGCTGAAGGAAATTGATTATCATCAGAAGTGAATTCAGTCTCCCGATTCACTTCAATCCCGTCTGTCAGGCTTTTCTGTTTTCGGGTAAAGACGAGCTTCCCTTTCAAGTTTGAAAAGGAAGGCCCGAAACTCTCTTTTCGAAGGCGGAACAAAGCTTCCCCTTGGTCAAGACAGTAATAGATGTCGTCCTTCAATTCACAGATCGGACCCTCGATGCCTTCCGTCCGATCAAGCAAGGATTTGAGTGAAATTACATCCTTGACATGCGCCTTCAGCTCCACCTCATACCCCATGGCTCAATCCTTCCAGGGGAAAATCATATTCTTCAGCGAACGATGCCCGACACATTCCCGTTCGTCATACAACAATTCTTCCCAAGGAATATGCTTGCGGTCGGCATCGCTGTGCTCTTCCAGATAATCGTACTTGAACATCAAAAGCTTCACGGCATCGCTTTGTGCAAGCAACATGCCTGTCACCCCAGGGGCTAAACCGGCAAGCAGCAGGGAAAACACTAGGTTAACAACCTGATACAATGCAAAGAAAAGGGTGAAGAACAAGTTATCAAAGACCAAAATGAAACTCTTTTTCAAGGTTTTGGTCGGACGGTCACCCTGCATATGGAAAAACAACGGGAGGTAGTAGAACAAGGCAAAGGTCAATCCCAGGAACACCCAGAACAGAATGACACTGAGCAACATACCGAGAGCCGAGCTGTAACTGAGATAGAAAGGGATGACAAAGAAAATCAAAGAGAGATCAAGCACCAAGAGAAACCAATACAGCAACGCATGCCGCCAGGATTCCCTGATTCCTCGTTTGAACCCTTCCCAACCGGGACGTTCATACTTGGCATAGGCATGGGTTGATGCACAGGCGCCTGTGCTGTAGAACGAAAAAAGGCCGAGACTGAGCAGCAAGGCCAGAACACCCAGCAAGGCATTTGATCCGAACAGCGACAGACTGCCCATGAGGGCAAGCAGAATCAACAGGAACCCAAGATTGAGGACAACCATGGAAATGAGGTTGTCCCAACCGTCGAAAAACGCTTTTTTCAGAAAGAATCCAGTCATGGCTTAAGAGTACTCATACTCCGGCTTGGAAGCAAGAGGAATCAGAAGGTTGTTTCATTCTGGTTCTTCAAAAATCACAGCCAAGCATCAAGATTATCTGTATGTGCCGGAAAACCGTGAAAATAATGAACAGAAGAGATGGCTGATGACCTACACCGTATTTTTGGGTGCGCAAAACATGCTTTGATTTCTTCGTCTCAGTTCGTGAAAAAATCGAATATATTCCAGCCTAGCTGCTCACTCTGTTTAAACAGTTCGGTATACCCGCATTGGGTGCACGAAATGGTGATGAACCGCTTGTTCTGCACATCGAAGATCTTGGCGAAATTGCCACCGGTAGCCTGTAAACGGTCGCTCTCATAGTGCGTACAACCGCATTTGGGACACACATACTGTTTCTTTTCCATGGCAGTACTGTAGCATAAAAGCATGGGTGAAAAAAGAGAAAAACCCTCTTGACTAGGATAAGGGCATTAGTTATAGTGCAAGAGTTCTTACGGCGGCATAGCTCAGTTGGTAGAGCAAACGGCTCATATCCGTTCGGTCAGGGGTCCAAGTCCCTTTGCCGCTAAACAGACCCTTCCGGTAAACGGGAGGGTCTGTTCTATTTGGCAGGCTTTGCAGTAAAGTGTACGCATGCGTTTGTTCTATGCCCTTACCTTTCCCCAATCAACGCTCAAAAAGTTGTCCGCAGTGCAGGATGAGCTGCAGATGCGTATGGACACAGGCAAACGTACGCCGGAAAAAAATCTGCATCTTACCCTAAGCTTCCTCGGAGAACAGGATCCAAGTACACTTTCCACACTCAAAGCCATCCTCGATGAGCTTCCTTCAGCCAATCTGTTGGTACACTTCACCCATCTGGGAGTATTCGACAAACCCGACGGAGCCATTCTCTGGGCAGCCCTTGCTCAGAGCCAACCATTGAGTGTACTCCAACGCACTTTGGTACAAGCCCTGAAGCGAGAACACATTGGGGGAGTTGATCCACGGTTCACTGCACATGTTACCTTGTATAGGCGCTCCAGAATCGAAAGAGTGGAACAGCAACTCGATATTTCATCCCCGGCAGAGTGTGTCGCCTTGATGCATTCCCATCAGGTTGACGGAGTACTCACTTACTCTCCAATTAAACGTAAATTTTTACAATAAAATCAGTTGATTTTCCCTTGGTTGCATTGTTCCTCCTTCCATGCTATGGTCGAGGCATGGAACGATATATTGAACAGAATGCCCAAGCATGGGACTGGGAAGTCGGGCGAAAGAATATCTGGACCGACGGATGCACCACAGAACAGCAACAAAAAGCCCGAAGTGGTGAATTGGACATGGTACTTTCTCCCTTTAAGCAAGTCAAACCTTCCTGGGTCGATGACATCCGTGGCAAGAACGTGCTTGCACTCGCCTGCGGCGGTGGCCAGCAAGGTGTCCTGATGGCGTTGGCAGGGGCAAAGGTAACGGTATTCGATATCAGCGAGAAACAGCTGGGACAGGATGCGCAGTATGCAAAAACCTTGGGCATTGAACTGAATTTGGTCAAAGGTGATATGCAGGACCTCAAGATGTTCGACAATGCCTCCTTCGACTTGATTTTCAATCCCACCTCGACCTGTTTCATTCAGGATGTTCATGCAGTATATCGGCATTGTCATCGGGTACTCAAACCAGGTGGATATTTTTTGACTTCCCTGACCAATCCTGTATTGTATATGTTCGATGAAAAGAAGGCGTTGAAAAACAGGTTGCGTGTAAAATATACCATCCCTTATTCCGACCTTACCAGTTTGTCGGAACAAGAACGTGAGAAACGAAGAAGCCGGCATGATACCGTGGAATTCAGTCATACCTTGGAGGATCTTCTCGGTGGCATCACCGATGCAGGATTCTCGATCGTAGATGTGTACTCCGACACCAGCGGTTTTATGATCATGGACAGCTTCGTTCATGATTGCTATCTTGCAGTGCGTGCAGTGAAACAGCTGTAGATGCTTGTGATTTCGCCACTGAGCCGTATATACTGAACGTATGGAAAACTATTTTGCACGTCTGCTGCTGACCAGTGAACTTGATGACCCCATATATTTCGCTAAAATTCACCAGCAGATTGCCGACCTGGAAAAAAAACGGGTAAAGCAATTCAACGAGCAGGGACCGATGAACCAAGCATACCTTTTGGTTCTCAATGCATTGAATATGGCCTATCTCCAAGCTCGGGATACGGAAAAAGAATTGGAAATAGCGCAGCAAATCTATGCAACCAACCAATCCCTTTATGGTGATGAACATGAGTATACGCTCGAGGCACTGCTCGCTTTGGGCCTTTCCTACCTCGACGACGGCCAAGCTGAGGAAGCCCTGGGTATTGCTACTTCGCTGTTGGAGAAACCTTGGACGGAAACCCTCGGCGAATCGTATGACATCTATTTGGATGTCCTGGGATTCCAAGGGGACATCTACCATGCGAAAAAGCTTTATGACAAAGAATTGCTAATCCGTAAGCACGTACTTTCCCTGCTTGAGGAACTTGGGGGATCGACTTCAGAACAAGCCGTTCTTGCCCGATGTGCGGTAGCGTATTGCCAAGAAAAACTGAAGAAATACAAGGATGCGCTCTCTCATTATCTGGTTATTCGTTCTTTCTTGGAGGCAGAGCCCGAATTCGCAACGGAAGCTGAGAAAATCGGATTGCTTGTGCATATCGGTCGATGTTATCGCAAGCTTGGGGACTTCGAGGATTCCAAGGCAATCTATCATTGGGCATATCGGCAGGCAAATACCCATTATGGTCCAGCATCTTCGCTTACCCAGAAAATGAAACGTCTGATGGGTTCACTTGAAACTAATGCGTTTTAATTCCTACTATATTCATAGGTATTGACGAAACCTCACGCTTTGTGTACTACTCTATAAGAGTTAGCGTATGCTAACCCAGTAAAGCAAGAGGTAGGCAGTGGCAGAAGAACTTTTGGTACGTCATGCAGCACCAACCTTGGCAGGCTTGAAAGCAGGGAACCTGATTTCCTGTCGAACTAGCGATGGACTGCACTTGATGCAGCAGATTCAAAGTTGGAATCAGATATTGAATGGGAAAGGAGTCGTGATAACCATCCTCTCGGTGCGTGACAATCTCTATCTTCTGTATGTCCATCGACCGAACCTTGTGACGAAGCACCTCCAGCAGCAGGAGAGCCTCAGAATCCTCTGCCCGCTTGGATATGCAGATTGTCCGGTCCAGGAAGCCATTCTCCATTTGCAGGAACGACTGGCCCAACAGTCAGACTTCCCGCATGAAATCGGGCTTTTTCTCGGCTATCCGATTCAAGATGTTGAAGCGTTCATTCAGCAGAACGGATGCAACGGTCTCTATGATGGCTGTTGGAAAGTCTACACTGACCTTGCACAGGCACAACAAACATTTGCACGGTATAAGAAATGCACTCGTCTCTATCTGGAGCAATATCGTAAAGGAAAAAAACTTGAAGAATTGACGGTGCAAAGGAAGCATATATGAAAAAAATCGCAGTAGTCTATTATAGTGGGACAGGGAATACCCAAGCACTTGCCGAAGCACTCATCAAGGGAGCCGAGCAAACGGGTGCCACCTGCAAGGTCATCAGTGCTGGTATGTTTGCAGCCGACATGCTGGACAGCTTCGATGCATTTGCGTTCGGTTGTCCGGCCATGGGCAGCGAAGGCTTGGAGGACGAAGTATTCGAGCCAATGTTCGAAGCTCTGTTGGGAAACCTTGCAGGAAAGCGTCTTGCGCTCTTCGGCTCTTATGGCTGGGGGGATGGCCAATGGATGCGTGACTGGCAGGAAACTACCGTGGCGAACGGAGCTATATTGGCCGGGGATCCGGTCATAGCCCTCGATACCCCGGATGCAGAAGCACTTGCACAAGCCGAGGAATTAGGAAGAGCGCTTGCTGGCTAAGCCCATTAGGAAATAGGTAAGTTTGCTTGCTGTATAGGATGTATGGTGGAGTGCATTGGGAGCAAGCTCCACCACATCCATCCCGATAATCGTTCGCCCTTGGGTCAACGTCTCCAGCATTGTGATACTATCCCACCAGGATAGCCCTCCTGGATCGGGAGTACCGGTTGCACTCATCAAGGAAGCATCGAGTCCATCAACATCAAAGGTAATGTAGAGTTTCTTGGGAAAGGAATCGGGAAGCCTCAATGTGGTGAGGCTTGTTCCGCCATCTTTTTGCCGATACAGATACGAAGCATCGTAGGAAAGTACGTGAAACGATTGGCGAGCAGCCAAATCTTCCTCGCTGTAGTTGCGGATTCCTACCTGGAACAAGTCGATTCCCGATTCCACCACCCTTCTCATGACGCAGGCATGACTGAGCTCACTTCCTTCGTACGATGAGCGAAGATCCATATGGGCATCAAATTGCAGGACGCCGACTTCCCCCTTTTGGTAACAAGTGTGCAAAAATCCAATGACGGCATTGGTTACGGAATGTTCTCCGCCAAGGAGTACGGGGATTGCATGGCAAGCATGGGCAAATATCATCGCCTTGCTTGCTTCCTCGATGGCAGAGTGGGTTTTCTGTTCTATGTTGACCGCTTCGGCGGTATACATCCCCAACCTGCCAGGATTGCCGTATCCCTCAACCAACTGTTCAAGTTGCGATGAGGCTTCAATGATGGCTTCAGGCCCTTTTGCTGTTCCGCCCATATAGGAAACGGTTTCCTCGAGCGGAAAGGGAATGATATGAAACCGGGCGTTCTCCGGTTTGCTGTTGGGAAATTCAGAATCCAAGAACCAATGCTTCATATCTTTCTCCTACGACAATCTTCGCTGATAGTCATCAAAGCAGAAACGCTTGACCAGTTGGTTCACCCCATCCTTATGGATGATGATGTCCGGCAGTGCAATCCCATTGAACATGGTCGTCTTGACCATGGTATAATGCATCATGTCTTCCAATACCAAATAATCGCCGACTTTTGGTTCATGTTCGAAGGTATATGAACCCACCCAATCCCCGGCAAGGCAACTGCAGCCACCCAACCGATACACTCCGTCGTCGCTCAGGTGTGCTCCCTGTACACGAGGACTGTAGGGCATTTCCAGACAGTCGGGCATATGAGCGGCAAACGAGGTGTCCAGCATCAAGGTGGATATGCCTTGGTTGCTCACGATGTCCAGTATTCTGGTGACTAGATAGCCTGTGTCCCAGACGAAGGCCGCACCGGGCTCCAAAAACAATGTAATCTGAGGATGTCGTGCTTTGAAGGCACGAAGCGTCTTGTACAGCAGTGCATGATCATAGTCTTTTCGGGTGACCAAATGGCCTCCCCCGAGATTCAAAAAACTGATGTCATCCAACAGATGCGCCCAACGCTGCTCGATTGACGCAAGCGTATCAGCCAGCTCCCGTGCACCACTTTCACACAGGTTGTGTGAGTGCAAACCGGTGACTCCCTCTGGCAGGGTCCTCAGGTCGTCCGGGAGGATCCCCAATCGTGAGGCAGGGGCACAAGGGTCATACAAGGCTGTCTCGACGGTGGAATACATCGGATTGATCCGGAGCGCCAATTTCGCATCAGGACATTGCTCACGATGCTTTTGAAGCTGTGCAACCGAATTGAAGGTTATATGGCTGGCAATCCGTGCAATACCCTCAAATTCCCTGTCCTGGTACACCGGTGCATACGCATGGACTTGCTTGAAATACGGAGAAGCCAGCAACGCCTCGTTCAAGGAGGAAGCCGTTGCACCATCGGCGCAAGCCGACAGTTCGGGAAAAACCGCATGCATGGCAAATCCCTTCAAGGCAAACAAGAAGGATACCGGGATATCTTCCTGCAGTTGCCGAATCAAAGAGAGATTTTCACTGAATTTTTCATAGTCCAACACAAAGGCCGGGGTATGTGACAACGTTTTTGGATCGAACATCGCCTAGACTCCGAAAGCCAGGACACCATCGACGACCACTTCCCAAGGAAGGCCCAGTGGCCCCAGTTCCGCAAGGAAGGGATCGGGATCGTATTGTTCCATATTCCATACTCCACTTTGATTCCAGATGCCCCGTGCAACCAGACTCGCGCCCAGCGCAGCGGGAATTCCGGTGGTATAGGAGACGGCCTGCGCATTGGTGTCCTGATAGGCCATCTGATGGCTGCAATTGTTGAAGATGTATACCGTCCGCTCCTTGCCGTCCTTGAGTCCACGGAGTTGACACCCTATGGATGTCTGCCCCTGGTAATTCTGTCCCAGTGAAGAAGGCTCGGGCAATACCGCCTTGAGGAATTGCAAGGGCTGGATCTGGATGCCTTGAAAGTCGATCGGCTGGATGCTGGTCATCCCCACTTCCTCCAAGACACGGAGAAAGGTCAGGTATTGCTGGCTGAACGTCATCCAAAAGCGTGCCCGCCTAAGTGTAGGATAGTGTTTCACCAACGACTCCAATTCCTCGTGGAAGAGGAGATAGCTTTCCTTTGCCCCGATACGCGGATAATCGACGCTTTGATGCAGCGACAACGGTTCGGTGGTTTTCCATTCCCCCTGCTCATAATATCGCCCATGCTGGGTGATTTCCCGGATGTTTATCTCAGGATTGAAATTGGTGGCAAAACTCTTGCCGTGATCTCCCGCATTGCAGTCAACAATATCCAGATACTGCAGTTCATCAAAATAATGCTTTGCCGCATAGGCGGTGAAGACGTTGGTCACCCCTGGATCAAATCCACTGCCGAGCAAAGCGGTAAGATTCGCCTCTTCGAACCGCTTATGGAAAGCCCATTGGTAGGAATATTCAAAATGCGCCTGATCCTTGGGTTCATAATTGGCAGTATCGACATAATGTACACCGGTTTGGAGGCACGCTTCCATGATCGTGAGATCTTGATAGGGAAGCGCAACATTGAGCAGGACGTCCGCCTTGAAGGATTGGATCAGCTTTACCAGGGAAGGTACGTCATCAGCGTCGACTTGTGCGGTTCTCACCGGGACGGGACCGGCAGCCTTTGCAATGGCATCGCATTTTTCCTTTGTTCGGCTGGCAAGCAGGATTTCTTCATAGACATCTTCCATGCGAGCCGACTTGCGTACGGCGACATTGCCGACTCCACCGGCACCTATGATAATCAAACGTTTCTTTTGCATGTGCTTACTCCTCTTGGTCGGTCTCGTAATACGTATAGCCCCTCAGACCGGCTGTATAGGCTGAAATGATTTTCCTGCGCTCCTGGACGGAAATCTTACCATCCTGTACTGCTTTTTCCGCTTTGGTTCGGATCATGGTTTCCAAGCGCTTCGGTTCATACTCCACATAACTCAGCACATCGGCTACGGTATCGCCTTCCAACTCATTGTGCAGGCTGAATGTCCCTGCATCATAGGTTATGGAAACCACATTGGTGTCGCCGAGCAGGTTATGCAGATCCCCAAGAGTTTCCTGGTATGCTCCAACCAGAAACACCCCCAGAATATAATCCTCATCCTCAGGCGGAGTATGCAGCGAGAGCGTATTGGTCACCTCCCGGGTACTGATGAACCGATCGATCTTCCCTTCACTGTCACAGGTGATGTCACTGATGACCGCCTTTCTGTCAGGTTGTTTTTCCAGCATATGGATCGGCATGATGGGAAAGAGCTGATCAATTGCCCAAACATCCGGCAGCGACTGGAATAGGCTGAAATTACCGTAATAGATATCCGAAAGCTGATATTCTAGCTTCTTTATTTCCTGTGGATGGAGATCCCCGTATTTCTGTTTGATCTCGGCTACGATCGACCAATAGACATGCTCGGCCGCTGCACGTTCACGCATATTCACCTTGCCGTAAAGGAATTTGTTGCGGATCTCCTCCCGGTAGTAGTTCAGGTCATTCAGACACTCCTGGGCATTCTTCTCATTGAGCATCGTCCGCACATACAATAGGTTGTCCAAGGCAGGAAGGACAGCAGGGTCCATCTCTTCCTCCTCCTTGTTGCCATCGTAGAAAATATTGGTGTCGAGGATGTTCATCAGAAGAACCGAATAATAGGAAACCAACGCGCGCCCCGATTCACTGAGGATCGTAGGATGGGGGATCTGCTCTTCTTTGCATATGGTCATGATTTCTTCGACCACGTCGTCACAGTATTCCTTGGTCGAATAGTTTCGGCTGTTTGCCGAATCGGAATGCGAGCCATCATAGTCGATGGCAAGCCCTCCTCCGATATCCAACAACCCCATCGGGGCTCCTTCATGGATCAACCCGGCATAGAAGCGTGTGGCTTCCGTGGCCCCGACACGGATGTCATGGATGTTCGGTATTTGGCTGCCCAGATGATAGTGGAGAAGCTTCAGACAATCGAGCATACCTTCACGGCGCAACCGATCCACCACCTTGATGACCTGGGTGGTATTCAGACCGAAGACGCTCCGATCCCCTCCGCTATCCGTCCAATGCCCGCTGGCGACGGTGGAAGGTTTCATCCTCAGTCCAATGTTCGGCCGAATGCCCAAGGCATGGGCCCGTTGGATGATGATCCCAACCTCACCGGGCATTTCCACAACCAAGATCGTCTGGATACCAAGTTGGAGGCCACGCAGCGCAAGATCTATGTATTCCTCATCTTTGTAGCCATTGCAGACAACGTAGGCCTCAGGGTCGTCGATATGAGCAAGGGCGATGATCAACTCAGCCTTACTGCCTGTTTCCAGACCATGATGATACTGCTGCCCATACTTGCAGATCTCCTCAACAACCTGTTGTTGTTGGTTTACCTTGATCGGATATACACCCCGATAGGTACCTTGGTATCCGGCATCCTTGATCGCAGTCAAAAAACTCTCATTGATATGTTGGATGCGGTCATCCAGAATATTGGAAAACCGAAGCAGCACCGGGAGTTTCATCCCTCGTTCCTGCAACCCCTTCGCTATGGCGAGGAGACTGATCGACGACTGCGGCGACTTATCTTTCAATCGCACTTCCACTTCACCGGTTTCCGCTATATGGAAATAACCGTTTCCCCATTCGTTGATGCGATACAAATCCTGTGCATCTTCGATTGTCCATGGTTTCATGTGCTGTTCCTTTTGGTTCATTACGAGCAGTATACCAGAAAAGCCGGCTTCTGCACACAGAGCCTACTGGTTTGCTGGGTAGGTGTACCAAACAAGTCGTATGTTTGTCAGATGTCCTGTTATTCAATAATATTTGTATTTTAATATAATTATTTTTAATACTTTTTTTGTGACATTTCTGTACTTGCTACACACCTTGCACAGTATCACACGAGTGGAAACACCAGCAAAACCCAAAAGAGCGGAAATTGAATACCGTACTTGACAAATCCACAGGATGGGTGCAATATCTAGATGATATCATTTTGATATCCTTATGTTATCCACTTTATGGAGGCACTCCTATGAACGGTCCTGTCTACTCCCAAGAGAAGGTGCTTGTTCGCCCGGCAAACGGCATGGCTTTTCTGATCCTCAACTCGTTGGCGATCCTGCTCTGTTGTTTCCTGTTTGTCATCGGTTTCTTGGTATCATGGTCAACACCGGTTCGGATCCTGGTCATCGTCCTGTCCGCACTCTATGGTTTCGTCGTAGGCCCTATTCTCTATGCAGGCTTGAAGGTCATCAAACCGAACGAGGCATTGGTGTTGACCTTGTTCGGAAAGTATTACGGCACGCTCAAGAAAGATGGCTTTTATTTCGTAAATCCGTTTGTCAGCGCAGTGAACCCGGCAAGTTCCAATGAAGGAGGTACTAGTACTGCAAAACCGGAAACAAAACAGGAGAATGTGAAATTCGGCAGTACTTCCTATACCCTCCAACTACCCAAGAAAAAGATTTCCTTGAAGGCGATGACGCTGAACAACGACAAGCAGAAAATCAATGATGCCCTGGGAAATCCGATCATCATCGGGGTTGTGGTCATCTGGAAGGTGGTCGATACGGCCAAGGCTGTGTTCAATGTGGACAACTATGTCGAATACCTCTCCATCCAATGTGATTCTGCTCTTCGCAACGTAGTACGACTCTTTCCCTATGATTCGGATGAGGATGAGAAATCCTTGCGGGGAAGCAGCAAGGAGGTAGCGCAGGATCTCATGCGGGAATTACAGGAAAAGGTTGAGGTTGCGGGTCTTGAAATCATTGAGGCAAGAATCACCCACCTCTCCTATGCTCCTGAGATCGCTGCAGCCATGTTGCAACGACAGCAGGCTTCGGCTATCATCGCTGCGCGGCAGAAGATTGTCGAAGGTGCCGTCGGTATGGTCGAGATGGCCCTGGAACAACTGAATGATAAGAATGTGGTGAATCTTGATGAGGAGCGCAAGGCTGCAATGGTCAGCAACCTTCTGGTGGTTCTCTGCGGCAACCGCGATGCACAGCCTATTGTCAACAGCGGTTCGATTTATTAAGGGCAAACAGAAAGGAAGATGACGTATGGATGCAAAGGAAAAAGGGAAAAAACAACTATTGCTGCGTCTTTCGTCATCCCTCTGGGAAGAATTGGCTTCTTGGGCGGAAGATGATTTTCGCTCGATCAATGGACAGATTGAATATTTGCTGACTGAATCAGTGAAAAAAAGAAGAAACAAGCATTTTGAAGAGGAAGAAAAGCTTTCTTGATTGCTTAGCAGATTTGTGCAAGTTACAACAACGGGGGCGGCTGAACAGCCGCCCCCTCATCGTGTACACGTTCTTACTTGATTATGCCCTGTTTCTTCAATTCATTGATATTCAAAGACTTTGCATAGGGTACTTCAAGTTTCCCATCATTGACCATCTTGATGACCTGATCACGATACGGAGACGAAAGATTGACACCAACAATCTTCCAGTTGTTGTCCACCTTGGGATATATGGTGCCATGCGCCTTGATATAAGCCACCAACATATCACGGATGGAATTCGGACTCTCCCACTCCTTGGTGCCGGCAACCAACTTCTGTGCTTTCAACGCAGAAGAATAGCGGTAGTTGTTGACCGCCAAAGTAAGCTGTTGCGTGTCGGAAAGCGGTTTGCCCTTGAACATGACGTTCTTGATGCGGCTTCCGGCCGGTTGGGAAAGATCAATTTCGTAATCCACCCCTGCAAACATGTCATACAGGTATCCGGGTTTTTCCGGGTTGAAGCTGATCGAGAGGTCACCGCTAACCCATTGGTTGTAGCAGGCAGCCGACCATTCCATGTAGGCTTTCAGCTCCTTGCCGGTTACCGTCACCCGATACAGGGTGTTGTCATACTTGTAGATTCCGAAGATCGTGCCGTAGTTGATGTCCCCTTTGGGGATGTCGCTGGTATCGGCGAACAACGCTGCCGCAGATACATCGGCTCCGCTGTTCTCCAGTTGCACATCATTGATCAAATCCATGACCGCAGTATCCCTGAGTTTGCCTTCCGGAATTCCCTTGATCTCATTCTTCGGCTGGAAATCCACTGCAGCTTGCCCAAAGATCCCCCCACCGGACGTACCGTCAGCCGAAGGTGCGCCTCCGCTGATAAAGTCCCTGGTCGCTTTATGCGCCTCTGCAATAAACGCATTCTTACGAATCAGATCACTCGGTTCGTAATTCGCCATATCCACAACATCAACACTTCGGTCGATTACTTCCTTCTTCTCATTCAAGGAAAGATCTATGCGGATCACTTCACGACCCAGGTTGCGTGCACCGCCGATTGCGGTGTTGCCTTCGATCTGCTTGACCGTATTATGGTCATGCCCCACGATCAAGGCATCAACTTCCGGACATAGGGCAAGGATGGAGTTCGCGCCATCGCTGCCGCCTTCCTCATCATATTCAGGATACAACCCCACATGGGCAACGACGATGATGACATCCACTTTGTCCTTGATGATGTCTACAACCTTTCTGGCTGCCGGTCCCACTGCGGCAAAGGTGAAGGGATCGACCTTTTCACCATCCCAGCGAGGAGCGTTCGGATTGGTCAAACCAATGATGCCGATCTTGATCCCTGCACGTTTGATGATCGTGTACGGCTGAGCAGCCATGGTCCCATCGACTCGGGCCAGATTGGCTGCAAGCACCGGGAAATTCGCCAAAGTCTCGATGCGCTTGACCAGGCCTTCCCCGAAATTGAACTCATGGTTGCCAAGACTCATGGCATCATAGCCGAGCAGATTCATCGCCCGCATGACCGGATGCTCGCCCTCACGCTTGTTGTACAGGTCGTCGGTCATGATGTTGCCTTGGATGATATCCCCGTTATCAACCAAAATTACATTCGGTTCTTCCTTGCGGACTTGTTCCACATACCTAGCGATCCGCGCCATTCCTGTGTTGGTGGTATCTTTGTCATTTTCATAACTGAAACCCCAGACGTTCCCGTGGATGTCTGTGGTCGCCAGAAGCACCAACTTCTGCGGGCTTTGGATTTCCGCCATGGGTTGGGCGAAGATCATGCCCAAGGAAAGACAGAAAAACAGCAGGAACAGAATCGTTGTCTTCAATCCTTTCGTATGCATCCTACGTACTCCTTTTTCCGGTACAAACCGGTTTGTGATAGCAACAGTGTACCACCGGTTTGTGTGGAGCGAAAGGACAGGACTTGGACAAGAAGAACAGAGTGAAACAAATATCCTATACAGGCAAAGTTGTGGAGAAAAGGGTACATGCATTGCCATGAATCGTGGCATACATTCCGTCCACCTGGACATCCACATACCCCTTGCGCCCGATCGCTTCCCCTTGGCAGATTCGCATCCGATTCTCTTGCAACAACGAGGTATGACGTTTCAGATACAGAGCCAATGCTCCGGCAGCATTGCCGGTAACAGGATCCTCATCAACCCCTGAGCCGGGGCTGAACATTCTCGCATTTGCCGTAACTCCGTCTTCGGTTCCTTCCAAGGTATAGCAATAGAAACCGGGCGTTCCGATCAAATTGCCCAATGCGATGAGCTTTTGCCGATCAGGAGCCAACGAATCGAGCGCCTTTTTGGTCTCTATCTGGACCAATACCTTCGGATTTCCGGTGGATACTACCTGGACGGGAAACTCCGTTTCCTTGAAAGCACCCGCATACTGAAGGGCTTGTCGGAGCAGCAGCAGTTGCTCTCCTTTGAGAACACTTTTCCATTCCACTGCAGCTTGGGTAAGTGCAATTCCCTTCGGATCGCATACAATGGCAAGCCGCCCCGCTTTGCAATCCAAGGTATACCATCCCCAGGGAACATGATGCTGTGTACAGAGCACGAAAAAGGACGCGATCGTAGCATGGGAACACAGAGGCACTTCCTGATTCGGCGTAAAAAAGCGGATGGGTACGACCCGTTCTTCAGGCATGGTGAAGATGAACGCAGTTTCACTGACACGCAGCTCGTTCGCAATCTGTTGCATCATCTGCTCAGACAACCCGTCGGCAGGATAGACGACTCCTGCTGGATTTCCGGTGAATAAGGTGGTGGTGAAGGCATCGACATGATACAGATGCCTCATGAGCGCTCCCATTGGAATGCCAATGATCGTCGGCCAAGGATGGGACCATCGAAGATACAGGTTGCTTGAGTACCTGCCATTCCTTGGCAGACCAACAGCGGAAGCAGATGGTCTTCCCTTGGATGGCAATACCGGGCGAACGGTGCTTGCTCCCAATATACCAACCCAGCTTTTCGTGCTGCTTCATCATCCGTATTGCAGCAGGTCGCAAAGAGGTAATCCTGGAATGCGAGATTCTTCTGGTCATCAGGTTTCCAAAATTGCTGCATGTTGTGGAAGGAGAAGCCGGAACCGATGATCAAAAGATCTTCATCGAGCAACGGCTTGAGTTGCTCACCCATGTGGTAATGCGCTTCACTTGAGAGCGAAGAAAGCAACGAGAGTTGGATGGTGGGGATGCTTGGCTCGGGAAACAGAAGCTTCAAGGGAACGTACATGCCATGGTCAAAACCCCGCTGCTCATCCACACATCCTTCATCCAACAAGGAGGCAACCCGGAATGCCAATTCCCTATCCCCGGGGGATGGATAGCGTATTGTATAGGATTCAGGGGGGAACCCATAATAATCATAGATCAATGGTGGCTGAGGATTTGCGGTGCACGTAGGCCGGGCTTGTTCCCAATGTGCACTGATTACCACGATTGCCTTCGGTTTCTTGAGCTTCGGGCCCAATTCGGTAAGAAATCGTACCATGTCCGCATGCAATCGGTCACCGAGCAACGGCAACGGCCCTCCACCATGAGACAGATAGATGATCGTGGCACTCATATGTTCTCTCCTTGTGTAACGAGATGGGCCAGATGTTCAGCCAATTGCTCCAAAACCGGCAAGGAAATTTGATCGACGGTATCGAGCTGGGTATCGATGAGTCGATACAGACGCTCAGCATCCTCACTGACTATGTGTAGGATAGGAGTCGAATCAGAGTCAGTTACAGGAACCTCGACATATCCTTGTGCCAGCAGATAGGATTTGAGAGCGGTATTTGCTTTCCATTTTCCGCGAAGTTCGAACGTTGTTTTCGAATCTTTCAGTCCTATACAGCCAAGGTCGACCACCAAGGCCTGAGTAGAAAGCGAATCAGGAAGCAGAGCCAGTATTTCTCTAGAGTCATAGGCTTCTCCGTTTCTCAGGTACCAATACACGGACGTAGTGGGCCCAAGACGTTCCAATAATGCTGCAAGCACGACCAAGGAGGCTCCTCTGTCCAGCGCACCTTTCGTCCCATATTTGGTGTCAAGACGGGTGGTGACCACAATATGTTTCGGCTGAATATCCTTTGGTTTGAAGAGCAACGAAAAAGAAGCATTCTGTTTCCGGTTGGAACGGATGCAAAAACGGACTGCCAGCCCATCCTCCTTCGCCTGTAAAAGCGAGCCAAGAATAGACCGGGGGGCATATGCACTGGGAGTGGCAAAGGTTGCATGGGCAATCAAGGGAAATGGCGATCGTCCACTGTGCGAATGGCCGCTGGTAAGACAAAGCAAGGCAGAAGCCTGCGTCTGTTCCAAGGCATGCAAGAGATCGGCATCGCCGATCGGTTTTGCTGCAAGAGAATCTGAAACAACCAACAATCTGTTTTTTGCCATCCCTTTGGACAATTGTTCGGCTTGGGAAACAAAGACCATAGACAACGTACCATTAAAGGGAAGCGAATAAGGGGAAGGCAGTATCGTGTACAGTTCATCGGCGATGCATAACGAGCAACTGTCATGATTCCAGCCGGCGCAATCCAGCGGGATATGTTCAATTTTGTAGCCAGAGGCCGATGCTCTTTGCTCGAACCAGGATAGGAGCTCTGTATTATGTTCCGTGCCTACCGGCCGTTCTTGTGCAAAATAAGTAAGCAGTTGCGCTAGGTCTTCCATACCGTCCTCCTGCCATAGCCGTACCCTATCACAAAGGAATTACTTCGTACATGCCTCTAGATAGGCGATCAGTTTCCCGATGGTAAGCGGGGCACTCCCTTCATAATGATTATTCACATTCACATAGATGATCTTCCCCTGTTGCGCCAATGCCACCAGTTTTGGGGCGATAGCCACCAATTCCTTATCCATCGGTTTGGCCAATGCATCCCAGGTGGAGGCAGTCTGCATTTCGATTCCTTTCCGATCATCTCCATGCAACCTGACACACAGCACAGGCGAAGCATGGTGTGCAACAAGATCCAACGCAGGCATCAAAGGCTCCATCCAATACCCGGAAAGCAGGATTGGATGCAGCATATGTGCGTCAAGAAAGGAAAACCACCGCTCATCAAGCCATGCGGGATTACGGATTTCAATTCCATACGGGAGGTTATCCGGCAGCAACGAAAAAAATGCTGCAAGTCGCTCTTCAAATACATCCCTGCTTTGCATGACGCTCTGGTTCAGGTAGGCAAACTGAAACATAAACAATCCGATCTTTTCCATCAAGGGAGTCAGTCTTTCCAGAAATCGGTAGAAGACCTGTGCATCGAGAAACCAAGGGTTGTCCCGAACAATTGTCAGACTATTGGGGCATTTGATGGTGAAGCGGAAAGTACCAGGAGTGGCAAGGTCGTAGGCATGCACCACCGATGGGTCGGGAAGTGCGTAACTCTGTTTCCCCAATGACCAGAACCACTGGTCGACTTCGACGGTGTCGTACCGATGGGCATATTGGCTGAGGTAGTCTAGATCACTACCCTTTTCATAGACTAAGCCTTCCCAACTTTCGTATTTCCAGGAACAGGTTCCGAGATGCAACGTGTCCATACCCTACTGTACCAAGCTTGTTTCTTTGCAACAAGGCCGGAACACATTGTTTCCGGCCTTGAAAAGGAAGGTATATGATAATCAGCCCTTGTGGGGTGAATCATCCTAGGCTGTTTCGTCTGCCAACCTACCGGTTCTTGCAGAAATCTCTGCCAACGCAGCAAGCCGCGTTGCCAACTCAGCATCAAATTCCTCGGCACCCACGCGCCAACTCCAGTTGACCGCATTACAGGTGGAAGGATAGTTCATTCTTGCTTTCTCATCTTTCTGAAGAACATCCTGCATCGGAATGACCGCACATCGGGCATGGGAAAGGAATAGGATTCTGATCATTGTCCATACCACTGCATCATTCGAGCATCCAAGATAGTCCAGGACCATCTGTTTGGTTGGTTCATCCAGGGAGGAAAACCAGCCCCAGGTAGTATTGTTGTCATGCGTACCGGTATAAGCGACAAAATTTTCATCCCAGTTGTGGGGAAGAAAATCATCGTAATAATTAGGCTCGTGGTTCACATCCACACCAAACCCAAACTGGAAAATCTTCATGCCTGGAAAATGATTGGAATCCCGAAGCTGTTGTACCGAATCGGTCATCAAACCCAGATCCTCAGCAATGATGGGGACTTCCCCAAAATGGTTTTTGATCACCCGGAAGAAATCCATCCCGTCGACCGGGACCCAGGTACCATGTTGCGCAGTCGTTTCTTGTGCAGGGATTTCATAATATGCGTCGAACCCTCTGAAATGGTCGATGCGAAGAATATCGGTGAGATGAAACAAGCGCTCGAGTCGTTTGATCCACCACGCATACCCCCGTTCCTTCATCGCATTCCAGTCATAGACAGGATTCCCCCATAATTGGCCGGTTGCGCTGAAGATGTCGGGAGGTACCCCGCTCACCGAACGGAAATGTCCCTCTTTGTCGGTTTTGAAAAGATAGAGTTTACTCCAGGTATCTGCACTGTCAGCTGCAACAAAAATGGGAACATCCCCGACCAGGCTGATATTCAGACTGTTGACGTATTGCTTGAAGGCGATCCATTGCTGTTCAAAGAAGAATTGCAGGACTTTCCAAATCGCAATATCCGATGCATGTTCCTCCTCAAAAACCTGCATTGCAGCAGGCGTTCGTTTGCCGAGTGGAGTCGGCCAATGGCTGAACCATCGAGCATCCTGAAATTGCTCATACAACACCATGAAAGAAGCGTAGTCATCCAACCAGAACTGCTGTTGTCTGCAGAAGTCCAAGTATGCTTGTTTTCCCTGTGCAGCGGAATGAAGAAATGCCTTGGCTGCTTGCTTGAGCAAAGGCAGTTTCCACCGCTGAACTTGGTCGAAATCGACATGATCAGCGGGAAAATTCGGATGCGCTTCCAAAACCTGAGAAGAGAGCAATCCTTGTTCAGCCAGCATATCCAAACTGATCATCATCTCATTCCCAGCGAATGTCGATCGAGGTGCATACGGGGAATTACCGAATCCTGTCGGACCAAGGGGCAGTATCTGCCAAAGCTGCATACCTGCCTTGTGTATCCAGTCAGCGGCCCGATACGCATGCATTCCCAGGTCCCCGATGCCGTATTCGGACGGCAGGCTGGTAATATGCAGGAGAATACCTGCCGTTCGTACATGCTTGCTATTCATACTCACCCCTGTCCTTTCTCTTGCTCATTGCTCAGCCTTTGACTGCACCAGCCACCACGCCACGGATGATATATTTCTGGGCAAAGAGATAGAAAATGATGATCGGGATCATCGCGAGCACCAACATGGCCATCATGGCCCCCATATCCACAGCTCCATATCCCCCACGAAGATATTGAATGGCAACCGGAATGGTTTTATATTCAGTTCCAATGGTCAGATACGGCAACAGATAATCGTTCCAAACCCACATGGTATTGAGGATGGCTACCGTGATGGCGGTTGGTTTGAGCATGGGCAGCACAATCAAAAAGAAGGTCTTGACCGGACCGGCTCCATCGATCATCGCAGCTTCTTCCAAACTCAAGGGGATGCTCTTGATGAATCCACTGAACATGAAGGTACCCAAACCGGCACCGAAGCCCACATACAACACGATGATTCCTACAGGATTGTCCAAATGTACCAAATTGGCTGTCTTGCTCATGGTGAACATGACCATTTGGAAAGGAACAATCATGGAAAAAACCAGGAGGTAATAGGCGAAACTCGTGAATTTTGTCTTTACCCGAGTCAGGTACCAAGCCAACATGCTGGTAGCCAAGAGAATACTGATCACCGAAAATACGGTGATGAAGAGTGAATACCCGAATGCACTAAAGAATTTGATTTTCTCCGATCCATTGATGTAGTTCTCAGTGCCTGCATAGGTGTCCGGTTTTGGCAATGCGAAGGGTTCACTGGAAATGAACAGCTTCGATTTGAAGGAGTTCATGAAAACCACCAGCATCGGGGAAAGGAAGAAGACAGCAAGCAGTACAAGCAGGATACCGAGGATAAGGTTTCTTTGTTTCGTTTCGCCTTTGATGCTCACGCTTCCACCTCCTTGCTTCTGGTCAGCCTCAGTTGGGTGAGTGCGATGAACGCTACCAAAATAGTGAACAAAACCGCCTTTGCCTGCCCTACTCCCTCAAAACCGCTTCTGCCGTAGAAAGTATTGAAAATGTTCAAGGCAAGCATCTCCGTTTGCTTTCCGGGGTCACCTGCGGTAAGCGCAAGGTTTTGGTCGAATAATTTGAACCCGTTGGTCAGGGTAAGGAAGGTACAGATGGTGATCGAAGGCATGACCGAAGGAAGGATGACGCTCTTGAGCATAATCCATTTTCCCGCCCCGTCGATTTGGGCAGCTTCTATCAGATCATGGGAAATATTCTGGATTCCTGCGATGTAAATAACCATCATGTACCCGATGTTCTGCCAGTTCATCAGAACCACCAAGCCCCAGAATCCATATTTGGGATCACTGACTATGGTCACTCCGCTTTTCAGCAGGAAGCCATTGATGATCACCTGCCAAATCCATCCGAGTACGATTCCTCCGATCAGATTCGGCATGAAAAAGATGGTTCGATAGATATTGGTTCCCCTCAATCCCTGGGTCAACAGCATGGCCAGGATGAAGGCACCGAGATTGATGGTTACCACCGAGACGATGGTGAACTTGATGGTGAACCAAAGGGCCGATATAAAATCAGCATTGATGAAAATCTTCCGATAATTATCCCATCCTACGAATACACCATCGGTTACCGTGGTGAATTTGAAGAAGGAAAGCACTATACCCATCACCATGGGAATCAGGAATGCTATGGCAAAACATAAAAGTCCTGGTAAAGCAAAGAGTGCGAAATATTTCTGGATACTTTTTTGCATAGGGACTCCTATGGGATATACGTCGACCGCCTTGCCTTCGAATGAAGAAAAGGCGGTCAGGTATGTTACGATTCTCTCTTAGTTGGTAAGAGCAAACTCAGTCTTCCAAGCATCAACCGCTACCTTCTTGACTTGGTCCCAAGTCTTTCTGCCAACGCTGTAATCAGCAAGTGCGGCACCAAATTGGTTCTTCCATTCCTCGGAAGGAATCATGGAGAAGGCCCAAGGCACTGAATTTACTCCAGGTTTGTTCATCCAACGAATGACTTCCTTGGCAAGCGGGTCGGTCGGCAATTCATTGTCCTTGAACGTATTGAACGGAGTGATGAACATCAAGTCATTCTTGACAAACTGCTTTCCGGTCTCGCTGCCAAAGAGCCAAGTCAGGAATTGATCGGCCAGGGCCTGCTGGTCTGCACTCACATTCTTGTTGATGCACAGGTAGTTTTCCGTTCCTACGCAAAGACCTGCATTCTCCTCGCCCTTGATTCCCGTATAGATGGGAAGGAACTTGATATCCGAATCGGAAACCTTGTTGCCCTTCACACCCAGAATCTGGCTTGCGCCCCAGTTGCCGTTCTGTACCATGGCAGCCTGGCCAAGCGCGAATTCAGCCATGGAATCGTCAACACTCTTCGAACCAAGCAGGCCGGGTGCAGTGGTGCTGTTGTTCAGGTATAAGTCCCAAATGTTCTTCATCTTATCGCTGTAAGTGAAGGAAATCTCAGGTACCTTGCTTCCCATGGCAATTCCCTTGTCTTTCATTTCATAATACAAGGGAACATTCACCAAGTGCGTCTGCCATCTCCACTGGTTTCCTGCCGCCAGACTGGTAGAAGCAAAGACACCTTGGATGCCAAGTTCGGCCTTGTGCTTGGTCATATCCTCAACCACCGCCTTGAGCGTAGCGAAATTGGTGATCTCATCTGCACTCTTGATCGATACGGCCTTATTGGGAAGTGCAAAATATGCACGCATGATTGCATCATTGTAGATGATACCATAGCCTTCCACTGCGTACGGAATTGCCAATACTTGATCACCATTGGTCAAAGCCATTGATTTATCACTGAGCATCTTGTAGAACCCGGTATTCTTCAGGTCTGCAGTATAGTTCAAGCTGTCCTTCAAACCGATCGGACCATTGGTCTGGAAAATTACAGGAGGATTGCTTTTTGCAATCTCACTTTTCAGCGTCTGGGCGTAGGTTCCACTTGCAGCGGTCACCACCTTCAGTTTGATTCCCGTTTCCTTTTCGAAAGCAGGAGCAATCTTCGATGCATACACATCGGCGATTTCCGGTTTGAAATTCAAAAAGTACACTTCCTTCGCAGCGGCGGTTTCTTGTGTACCGGTTGCGAATACTCCAGAGCTCATCGCCATCAAGACGATCAACAATGGTATAAACATTTGTTTTTTCATGGATGCAGTCTCCTTTGATGTTACCGTGAAACTATGATGACATACATAATTTTCTTTCGGTACATCCTAATACTAAACCGGTTTTATAAACCGGTCAACTAAAAATTAATATAACTTTTGGAATTATTATGAGTACTTTCTGCTATGAATTTATATACTTAGGTTTTGCTCTTCATCCGACGGATCACATCACGGTATAAGCGTCTGAACAGACCATCTGGTTTCTTCCCAGCTGCTTTGCCCGATACAGGCGCTTGTCAACTGCAGCGATCAAAGCTTGGACACTATCCCGTTCCGAGCATCGGATTACTCCGAAACTTGCCGTGAGGTGAATTTCCTGGACATAAGAAGTGGAACTGATGAGCAGCCGCAGTTCCTCGGCCAGTTGGGCACCATCACGTCTACAGAGAAGAATGAACTCCTCCCCTCCCCATCGGCCGACCACTTCATCAGCAAGCATGACCGATTGTACAACTTTGGCCAGTTTCTGCAGTACCTGGTCACCAACTTGGTGACCATAGGTATCATTGACTTGCTTGAACCAGTCCAAGTCGAAGAGGAGAATGGACGTAAATTGTCCTGGGCTTTGGGCCAAACCAGTAAGGAATTCGTCTAGTTTCCGTCGATTATACAAACCAGTCAGCCAATCACGTTCACTGAGTTCCAAGAGTTGGGCATTCTGCAAATTGATGAGCAGGCTCTTTTCCTGGGTATGGAGAAAACTCCGATAGTTCGTTGCGGATACGGCCCAGGCAATCCCACAGTTTACTATGAAATCAGCTCGGAACGGTACATTCGGGGCCAATTGCAGACCATGCTCGACCCCAATGATCGAACAGACGGCAAGAAGACTGTACAATATACCGCTCTGCCAATAGGAAAGCATGAAAATGACAGCTCCCCCATACAGCACAGCGAGATAAATGGTCGGGATATTCACCACCACTCCTTGGAGGTTCATCATCCGGACCAAAGCAAGGCTCATGCCCAGAGCCAAAGGAAGCATTTCATACAAAGCATGAATCCACCGATGCTTTTTTGTGTCATCCAAAGAGAAGAGAAAGGTGGAAAGGAAAAGGAGAAAGATCAACAGGGCACTCAGATAATATATGTGCTGTAATCGCGATCCCTGGATGCTGAAGAACATCCCATACACGGTTTGTTCGACACTCAGTACTGCACAGATAATCCTCGTGGCCCGAACGTTCCGGACAAACTTCCTCTTTGGTATTCCTTCCTTTGGCATAGGTAGAGGTATATCCGAATTTGCCTGCAAAGTCATGGGAATAAAGAGTATTTTAGAAACATTTCCCCATTTTTTCCGTACGCTCGCATCGCAGATGATATCCAAGGTTGCTACTTACCACCTGCGATACGAAAAGGATCAGAACGATCAGATCTGCCGCGCTCCCCTCCTGGTACTTGGAGGCAGTGTTCAAGCCATTGACTGACTGCAAGCATACTGATTGTGTGCAAGTACGCAGTTTCCTACACAGCAGAAACGGGATTTCCCCGTCCCTTTCCGAAGGTTTTGCTGTGCGTATGCAAGGCGTTTGGTGGAAAGCAAATCGTTGATTCTACCAGTTTCTGTGCAAAATCCACTCGGTATATTCATGCAGGAGAAAACAGTTTCTTCTTTTCTTCCTTCTCGCTTTCCCGTCTGGTGGCATAGGTTATCAAAGCATTCTTGTCAGATAGATGTAATTTACTTTTTATGTTTTCCATATGCGTTCCAACGGTACTTACACTGATAGCCAGCTGTGCGCTGATTCTTCGGCTTGGATACCCTTTTCCCAGTAATTCAAGTATGTCACGCTCACGCTTGGTTAGGGTTTCCCAAGTCGGATCCTCCTCGTCTGAAGGATCAACAAGCAAAGCGGAGGCCAGGAGGGAAGGACTGACAAACGTTTTTTTCCTGGCGACCGCATGAATGGCCTGTACAAAATACCGCGTGGCATCCGCTTTGGTCACATATCCTTTTGCACCCATGACCAAGCACCGTTTGACCAGATCGGCATTGGTGAACATGGAAACAACCAGGATGGAAGGATGTTGTTCCTTCCTGCATGCTTTTTGGATGATGTCCAGCCCATCAGTCTGTTGTTCCAGCAACATATCCAAGACCAAGACATCCGATTCCTCCATCAAGGGAAGCAGACATTCTGCTTCATCGACGGTACCGGCTTCCCCCATAACCACGATTTCGGGATCATGGGCAAGCAAGGCTTTCATTCCCTCACGGATGATGGCATGGTCATCAACCAAAACGACTCGAATCATCAATCTTCCTCCGTTGTATCTGAAACCGTACCGTCACCCGATCTTCTTGATCCCGGGAAAGGGAAAAGGTTCCTCCCAGTTGTTCAATGCGATATCGCATGATTGCTATTCCATGCCCTGTATATGAGGGCGACAAGGGAGCATCCAGAACGCCGTCATTTTCAATCGAACCTATGATGGAATCCGCTTTGATGATGAGGAATACCACAATACGCTCCGGTTTTGCATGGGTGATTGCATTCTTGATCGCTTCGCTGTACAGGTAATAGAGTTGTTGTGCTACCAAGTCATCCATTTTGATGGATTCCCCTTCGATGAGGCAATCAACTCTACAACCGTAGATGCTTTGCGTACGCTCTGTCATGGTTCTGAGCAGCGAGGCAAGCCCCATGGTTCCGTACCGCACCGGATTCAGATCGTCGATGATATTCTGCAACTGCCCGACCGCTTCGGCGCTGGTGTCCCTGATCGTTTGAAGGGTGCTCACGTTCACATCCGAAGAACCCAACGCCCCTTGGGAGAGATATTCCAAGGCATGCAGCAATTGGCCTACCCCATCATGCAGATCATCGGCGATCCGTCGCTTTTCCCGTTCGGAAGCACGAATGATCAGATTTTTCGCTTCCTCTGTTTGTTTGTTTGCCAAGACATACTGCTTGGCAAGCACGATCGAATACAGGCCAACGTAGACGTAGATCATCAAAGGAATCATTTGGTATTCATACCTAGCCTGCAGGATGCATATAAAGTCATGCAGCATACCGTAACAAAGCAGTATGTCCGCAAAAAACGGAATAAGGAATTCGATGCGATTTTCCACTTCAATGGAAAAGAATCGCCTGCTTTGCTGCCAAATCCTCGAGAGAAGAAACAGCAGCATGACCGGAAAAAACCCCAGGGCTATTTGATAGATGAGCTCAAAGGGAAAGAGGAAACTGATTGCAGAAAGTACAATGCTGAAGATCAAAAACGCAGTTGAAAGCCGCAGGAATACCTTCGACGGTACGTGTTCGATGAATGCTTGGATGAAAAATCCCGATGCAAGGTAATAGGTGATGATTTGCAGACGTTTCAACAATAGATAATCAATGGAGGGAAACAAAATGTATATGGCGAATGCATTGCGCATCAAAGCACCGAATGCGGCAAAAATGGCACCAAGGGCAAACCAAAGATAGGCATTCCTTTTTCGGGAGAAATAGGAAAGGAATCCTTGCAGGATGGCAAACAGCAATACTTGTCCGAACATCAGGAAATCGAGGGAAATGCTTCTTTGATAATACTCGCAGAGAAGCGGCTTAGTGCCCAACAGGATATGTTCCCACAAACCTGCTCGTGGATGCACGAAATTGCTGACCTCGATCATGATCTGATTGGTTCCGGGAAGCAGATCAAATGAAAAAACAGTCGGTTTTGCACTTGGTCGGCTGCTCGCTTCATCCTTTCCGTACTCTCCGCTGCTTCCTATCACCTTGTCGTTCACCGAAAGCCGAAAACTGGTACCTGCATTGATGGTGTACAACTCAAATGCGGTGCGTTCACCCTGCCAATCAAGGTCAAGCAGATAGGTTCCGAACCCTTCTCCCCAAGCAACAGAAGGAACCTTCTGCATCCTGGCCTCTTCTCCGGGAATGGTGAGCATCCACTCCCCGTCCAAGGCAATGATGGAAAATGCATCTGATGGCCGAAGCACAAGCTTGCCCTGTGAAATGTTTGCCGAATGAGGGGAAAAAGGTATGGGGAGAAACGAAACAGTGCCGAGCAGGACGATCAGCAAGAGAAACAAACCCAGTGCATAGGAGATTTTTTGCCGCATCAAACTCATGTCATACCCACTCCCCCGTTCATCATAAAAGAGGGGCGTAAAATGTACAAGAAAAATACTTTTGGATGTAGAAAAAGCAAGGGGGCCGAAGCCCCCTGATGCGAAAATGTGACAAACCTACAAGCGTTATTTCTTGATCAGACGAGTCAGAAGATCATAGATCTGCTGTCCACCCTGGCTTGCAGTGATCTGACCGAAAGCGACACGCTGGTAGATCAGATACAACGTACTGTTGAACTCTGTATCGTTCGGTACGTGATCAGTCTCCAAGGAGGAGTGAGGACCGGCAACCTGCATGTAATCCAACACTTTCTGGTCGGCTGCAGATGCAGAACCAGCACTTCGTGCCAGCGAGGATGCGGAAGCACCGCGGTCACTGCCGAGGATCAAGGCAGCTTCGGGGTCGTTGACCAGGAAGTCGATGAACTTCACGGTCTCCTCGATGTTCTTTGAATCCTTGTTGATCGTGTAGAACTGGCTGGGGGCCTGCCACAATGCCTTGGTGGCGGCAGCGCCGGGAAGTTCGATCATGGCAAGTTCATCGGTGGTTGCGTTCTGATACCCTGCAAGCTGGTTGGTATACAAGAACCCGATCACAGCCTTTCCTGCAATAACTGCAGAAGAGTCGGCGTTGTTCTCGGCAAAGCCTGCGGCTACATCCGGCGGGGGCACCAAACCATTCTTGCGGTAATCGGCAAACAACTCAAGGTATTTCTGTGCATCGGAAGCCTTGACTGCAGTGGATGCGTCGGCAGCCTTGTACAGCGGAGTACCGTTGAACCGGGTCCAATACCCAAACGGAGTGGAGTTGGTCGGAAGCACTCCGATATCCTGCATCGGATACACACCGCCGGGAAGCTTGCTCTTGAGCACCGTCAAATAATCCTTGAACTCTGCATAGGTCATGGAAGTCTTCGGAAGCGGCGCACCGATGCGCTCAACCATCGACTTGTTGTAAACCAATGCGGGCATGTTGACACCGGTGGAGATACCGATCAACTTGCCGCCGATCGTTCCGCTTGCAAGAGCGCTGGGATCGATGACCGATGTATTGATCAAGGTTCCTTCATACGGTTCAAAGGCCAACAATACATCCTTGTAGTCAGGAATGTTTCCACCCATTTGGATGATGTCCGGGCCATTTCCACCGGCAAGCTGCGTGTCAACCTTGACGAAATGGTCACCGGCACCGCCGCTTACTTCCGGATTGATCTTGATATTGGGATGACGACTCTGGTACAGATCAATCGCCTTCTGACTGATCGTAACCCGTTGTCCACTGCCCCAATACGCCCACCGGATGGTGGTACTTCCATCACCGGATGCAGCAGCCTGTTCCTTGGTACCGGTACCAAAGACCAGGGATGCACTCATTGCTACCAAAAGCAACATCAGAAAACTTTTCTTCATAGGAATAATCCTCCTTAGCACTCAGGGATACGTTCTATCCCTTGATTCCAGTTGTGGCGATACCTCGTACGAAGTACTTCTGCAGGGAGAAAAACAGGATGAACGCCGGGAACAGTGAAAGCACTGACATAGCGAACATCGGTCCCCACGAAGACATGCCCGAGGAGTCCAAGAACAATCTCAGTCCCATAGGGACGGTATAACGATCCGGACTGGTGAGATAGAGCAACTGGTTGAAGAAGTCATCCCACGTCCAGAGAAACGAGAACAAAAGCGTCGTGATCAAGGCGGGAAGCGTAAGAGGCATCAGGATCCTTCGATAGATGCCGAATTTGCTGCAGCCGTCGATCAAGGCCGATTCATCGATATCCCGGGGAAGGCCTCTGATGAACTGAACCAGAAGAAAGATGAAGAACGCATCAGTGGCGAAGAATTTAGGGACTATGATCGGCAGGAAGGTGTTGATCCAACCGAAACTACGGAACATGATGTATCGGGGAATGGTGGTCACATGCGAGGGAAGCATCAGGGTCATCATCATGACGGCAAACCAGAATTTCTTGCCGACAAAATGCAGTCGTGCAAATGCATAGGCGGTAAGCGAACAGAAAACGGCATTGGCGAAGGCACTGAGCAGGCAGATGATGAAGGAGTTTTTGAAGAACGTATCGAAGCCGACGATGCCGATGCCTTTCCAACCTTCGATATAATTCTGGTTGGTGAAAACCTTTGGCCATATGCCGGGATCAGAGAAAATCATATTGCTGGGCTTGAAGGATGCTCCGACCAACCAAAGGATGGGATAGAGCATGCCAAGACCCAAAGCGATGATGAATGCATTGAGCAGCAGATGCCCGGCTACTTCTTTCTTTTTCAACATGGCTTACTCCCCGCTTCCATAGGAAACAAGGTTTCCTGAGAATTTGAATGACAAGGCAGTCAAACCAGCAATGAGGATCAAGAGAATCCAAGCCATGGCTGCTGCATATCCCATCTCGGAGAATCCGAATCCCTTGATGTACAGGTACAAGCTGTAGAACATGGTGGAATCCAACGGACCACCGCTTCCTCCGCTGACGATAAATGCCTGGGTGAAGGATTGGAATGCGCTGATCATCTGCATGACGAAGTTGAAGAAAATGATCGGTGACAGGGCGGGAAGCGTGATGGAAAAGAACTGTCGGATCTTCCCTGCCCCATCAACACTGGAAGCTTCATAGTATTCCTTGGGAATCTGTTGCAAACCTGCAAGGAAGATGATCATGGGAGAACCAAACTGCCATACGGCAAGCAGGATCAGGGTGTACAAGGAATACGTTGGATTGGATATCCATGCAGGAAGATTCTGCAAACCGAATACACCACTGAGGATCATGTTGATCAATCCGTCACCGGCGAAAAGCCGTCTCCACAATACAGCGATGGCAACCGACCCTCCGAGCAGGGTGGGAATATAATACAATGCACGATACAGCGGGATGAGCTTGAGCTTCTTGTTCATCAGCATGGCAACCACCAATGCGAAAACAAGCTTCAATGGTACGGAAATGAACACAAATTTAAAAGTCACGATCATAGAATTGATGAACCGATCGTCACGTGGCAGTGCATCAGTGCCGGTGAACATTACCAGATAATTGTGAAGGCCTATCCACACAGGTGGCGTACGTATATTGAATTGCGTAAACGAAAGGTAGAGTGAGTACATCATGGGATAGAGGGTCAAGACCAGAAAACCCAAAAGCCATGGTACGAGAAAGGCGTACGAGCTTAGGTTGTCCCTCCATACTTTTTTCCGATGCAAAGTATTCATGCAGACTTCTCCAATTTGTGGCGTAAACGTTTGACCGTATACCATACTATCACAGGTTTTTTAAAAATCAAGCATTTGTGCTCGGACACAGTGCACTTTTTTTCTTCACAAAAAAAGCACCAATGTGCCCTTGAAACACTTGATTCAACAAAGAATGCACACAATTCTTGTCTTAGATCCATCAGGTATGAATATGCTCGGCCATCACTGGACGACCTCTGTTTCCTATCGGGAATTGCCGCCGGAAAAACCTTCATAAGCAGAAACGAACAGGTCGGCCATGGCGGGATCGAATTGCAGACCGGCGTTTTGTTTGATCTGCCCAAGCGCCTCGGCTTTGCTCATCGGTTTTTTATAGGAGCGTTCATTGGTCATGGCATCATAGGAATCGGCGATGTTGATGATCCTTGCCTGCAGGGAAATCTGTTCACCCTTGAGCCCTCTCGGATACCCGTTTCCATCCCAACGTTCATGATGCTCAAGGACACAACGCCCCAAATCACTGAATTCGCTGGAAGCCGAAAGGATGCGATAGCCTATCTCAGGATGTCGTCTCATGTGTTTCCATTCTTCTTCATCCAAGGCTCCGGGTTTGTTCAGGATACCCTCTTCCACCCCGATTTTCCCGATATCATGCATCAAACCTGCTACCTTGATACGATTCACCTCCCACTGGGGTAACTTCATACAAGAGGCAAGGTAGCCGCTCAACTCCGATACCCTGCGTGAATGCTGGGACTCCCGGTTGCTCTTGGCGAACAAGGAATTGATGACCAGCGCGATGGACTTGTTCTTAGCACTGGCATTCTCATAAATCTTGTTTCGATTCATCATGTCTTCGGCTTGCTTCATGACCTGTTGCATGTTCTCATCAAGCGAATACCGGGTGGCATACCCGAACGAGAGTGAAAGATGGAAAGACTGGATGGCAACCTGGCTTGCAGCGGCGTCGACTCTCTGCATGTAGACTTGGGCTGCCTGCATGGTTTGACCGAGCATGAGGAATACAAATTCATCACCTCCATACCGGGCGATGATGGTATGTTCTTCTGCTTGTTGGGAAAGCAATTGTGCGGTTTTCTTCAGAATTGAATCCCCCATTTCATGCCCGAATGAATCGTTGACAACCTTCAATCCATTTACATCAACCATACCCATTGTCAAGGGAACAATGTCATTCTGATTGAGCAATTCCGCCTCGAAATACGCCCTGCTGTACAAACCGGTCAAATAATCATGGTTACGTTGGTACAACAATTTGTTCTCAGCTTCCTTTACCTGGGTGATGTCCCTGCAAACCACTACAGCTCCCAGCTGATTGCCGTCTTCGTCGAGAATAGGTGCATAGCTGTAACTGCCGAACCAACGTAAAGCGGTACCAAGTTTATGTACGATGTATTGATCCGTCCCTGTCTCTCCGGCCAAGGCGCGAAACCCCGCCCAATCATGCATCGCCCGTTTCCTGCCGTTTTCCTCAAAGGTTTCAAACAATGCGGAGAACCCATGCAAATCCTTAGGACACAAAGCATCGTCATCAAATCGATAATAGGCAAGAAATGCTTGGTTTATCAGGATGAAATGCGCATGCATATCGAGGATGAACACCCCATCGGTCATACTCTTGATGGCGGCATCCAACGTGGCATTGCTTCGCATGATCGATTGTTGCAACAGCTTCTGGTCCTCCAAAGCACTAAGAATGATTTGTCTCGATTGTTCAGCTTGTTGATTCAGTACCTCAAGCTGTTGCATCGCTTGCTTATGTTCGGTGATGTCAAAAAACGTCACCAATATGTAGTTTGAGAGTGGGGTGCCTGAGATTTCCATGGTATAGGTTTCCCCCGTCTTGGTGGTAATGATGCATTCCAGCGGCTCGATACGGTTGAGTTTTTTTTGCAGGACGGAAGCCACTTCCCGTTCCCACTCTTGTCTGATGTGCGTCCGGTATTCAGGATCGGGATAGGCTTTCTCATACCAGCTTTCGAGGTTGGGAATATCTCCCGGTTCGTATCGGAAATACGTCCTCCATTGTTGGTTGACCATCATCACCTTGCCGTCAAACCCGAGCAGCACCTGCGGCATGGGAGCACTCTCGAACAAGGTCCTGAAGCGTGCCTCACTCCCTTTTTTCTCTCCTTCGGCAACTTCGCGTTTCTTGATTTCCCGTACCAAGGTATACATCCAGAAAATCACCACCAGCAAAACGACAAAAATTGTGGCATACATCAGATTCAGCGTACGTTGGGAGATGACGTGTGCATACATGTTGGGAAGATTCTTCCGGTACAGTTGCTCACGCTGTCCTGCATCAATAAATGCCAAGGCCTTGTCAAGGATGGAAACAAGCAGCGGGTAGTCCTTTTGCACGGCTATCGACAATTCATTGATATACGTAGTGGTGCCCACCACCTTCAGATTGTCGAACAGGCGAAGCTTCTGGATGTAATGATTCGCCACCAAAAGATTTTCCACCATACAGTAGGCATCACCGGTTTTTACGGCGAGCAGGCCTTGTTCCACCGTATCAACCAAAACCAAGGGTATGGAAGGGTATTGGCTATGGATCCACTGCTGAGCCCCATACCCGCGAATGACGGCCACCGGACGGTCGCCAAGCTCTATCAGGCTGCCGATATACCCTACCTGTTGACCGGCAATAATGGACAAAGGAATCGTAAGATACGGTTTGGTGAACAGAAGAAGTGGAATACGTTCGGCGGTAGGGGTAAGCGAGGTGGTCAGATCAATCTTTCCTCCGAGCAGTTGCTCATACCCTTCCTGCCAGCTGGAAACAGGGGCCTGGATGAATTGGATGCCGGTAAGGTCGGAAACGGCATCCAGATAGTCTTTGGAAAGGCCGACGGCCTTGCCCTGTGCATCCTGATATTCAAGCGGTGCCCATGCAGGATCCGAAAGAAACGTAAAACTTGGGTGGGATGCAAGAAATTCTTGTTCCTCCAACGATAAGGACGCCAAAAATGCTTCCTGGCTCACCGAGGCTGCATACAGATACACCGAGCAAACCAAAACCAGCGGCAGCAGCAGGATTTTCAACGTCTTCATCTGTTCTCCTTCACCGAAGGATACCGAATCGCTTTCCCTTCCTCCATGAGCAGTTGATTCACCTCGGTTTTCAGTTCCAGAATTCTGTGCTCACGGTCGTTCATGACCGCATACCAACGTTTCAATTCCTCAAGCTGGGTTTTATTCTGTGCTTCAATGCGGATACGTTCACTGATATCCTGCCCCCGTGCTATGGTTGCCACCATGGTTTTACTGACCGGATCAATGATGGGTGAGGCCTCCCAGAGCAGTGTCACCCGCCTTCCATCACTTTGGGGAATGGAAATTTCTGCAGTTTCAAGATGCCCTTTCTCCTTGAGTTCAGAAAAAAGTGCTCGGCTGACCGAAGGGGGCAAAAAGGAAAATACCTGTGCCATCGAACTTCCGACCAGCTGCTCGACCGTAGTCTTGAGCAAACAGGCCAAGGCGGAATTGGTACGCGTGATTACAGCGTCGACATCCCATACCAGAATCGGTGAATGTGATTGGCTGATCAACGCTTCAAGATACTCATTGGCCTGCCTGAGCTCCCTCTCGATTTGCTTCTGCTTGGTGGTCATCTCGGTATAGACGATGATACCACCGATAGCCCCTCCCTCGGTGTACCAGGGCCTGCATTCCCATCGCGTGTATTCCACCGTTCCATCCGGACGGGTATACGGGTCGTCCTCTCCCTGCAACATCTCCCCCAGCAACGCCCGCTGATGAACAAGTCTCCATTTCTGGGGAAGATCACTGATCACCTCATAATGATGTTTGCCGATCACCTGTTGCATGGAAGGAAGATGGTATTGCTGCAGATAGGCTTGGCTGACATACAAATAGTGGAGATTGACATCATGGATGGCAATGGCACTGCGACTGTGTTCGATGACATAGCGAAGCAATTCATTTCCCTGCAGGGAATCAAGGGTTGCTTCCATCCGTTTCGCTCTATCACGATACACACAATGATACACCCGATTGGGAAGAACGACGGTATTGACCGATACCTCCAAATCCACGGTCGAACCATCCTTGCATCGGTGCCGGGTCATGTGCAATGCTGGCGTACCGGTTTCTGTTCCCGTCAATTCGGGTAGACATGCGGTATTTGCACTCACCTTGGCAAGTTTTGTGCCGACCAAATCGGATCGTTGAAAACCGGTGAGGCGAAGATACGCTGCATTCACCTCGGTGATGCACCCTTGCGCATCCAAGACGAGACACCCGTCCGGCATACATTCCAAAATCGATTCACCATTGGGCAACGCAACAGGTTTTTTTGAACACAATACCGCACGGCATGCCCACCATGCGACTATCCCGATGCCAAGGAACAGAAGCACGATCATGGAAATGGAAATTGAGGAGGAAAGAAGCGCAATCACTAATCCAACCCCTTTGTATACCAACGTCCTGCCTGAACCTTAGCATAGATACAGTCGTTCTTCTAGAAATTTATTTCATACCGAGTCAATGAGGAAACGTATGGTATCCACCAAATCATGGCAGGTTTCGAATTGACCGACAGCAACAGAATCCCTTGCCGTATGCATGATGTAGCCTTTTCCCGCAGAACGAAGCATGGGGATATCGTTCTCATCATCACCGAAGGCATACGTGCTGGACCGGGGAACGGAAAAATAGTCTGCGATGGACAACAATGATTCCCCTTTGCTGGTGGGGCAGATGTCAAACAATTCCTTTCCGGTAGTGACCACCAGATATCGGTTCTCCCATAATTCCCTGCTGCGTCGCAGGATTTCCTGTTTGTCCTGTTTGCATACGGCGGTGATCTGGAGGATGGTATCCTGCACATCTGAGAAGGCATCGAAGGTCTGTGTGTATCCCTTCGCCAGATATCCTTTTTCCTTTTGCTGTTCCCATGCTGAGCGGGGAAGATGAATGGCTTGGATTCCGGAGAGCATGGGAATGGCCCCCCAGTTTTCCAATGTTTCGGTGATCATTCGGGCATCTTGGGGGAGAATGGAATGATTTGGCATCAACTGTCGACCTTGGTAGAGGATCATACACCCGTTGGAAGCGGAAAACACCACCTCCTGGGCCACCGGCGCAAACAGCGGCAACAAGGAACGATGAAACCTGCCGCTTGAAATGCAGATCAGGAACCCAGCCGCCCTCGCTTCGTGGACGACGGCAAAAAAGGATTCACTGATCGTATGCTGCCCATGGGGGAGAATCGTCCCATCCACATCACAGAAAAACATACCTCTGTACGAATTCACACCCACCTCACCTTGTTTGATGCCAGTATGCCAAAGTATCCGCATCGGGACAAGCAGGCAATCGCGCTCGAAGGCGTTCGTTCGACCCGAGCGTCTGCTTTTGCCCTGATGGTATATAAAATAGGTTCGATTGGGGTATACCGTTTGTGCAACGTTGCCGGTTTCATGGTAGACTGATGGGTGGAAACAAAGGAGCATCATATGCCAAACGACACACATGATCTCAGGCCGAAGCTCTTACGGAATCTCCATCCCTTCATGCTTGGCATCGTGCTGATCGCCCTTGTTGCCGTCCTTGCTCCCCTTTCCTATCACAACCCCGACAAAGCAGCCTATATCGTGTTGTTGTCAGCACTCTTTCTTATGCTGCTGGTCTCCATGCTGGTGCTGCGCAAGGATCGGTATCTGCTCAGCGCCTCGCTGACGGTGGCCGCTGCCTTCCTGGGAACCTGGTTCTCCTTTCTCATCAATGCACAGGAGCTTTTTTGCGACTTCTTTCCGTTGGTCTATGTCAGTGGATCGATCCTGCTCTCCAGCCTCTTTTTGCCCCTTGCAGCGACGCTTGTCATTATAGCCTCCCATCTGGTGCTGCTGGTCGTTGTCGTGCTGACCACACCGTTGCTCCAAACCCAGAATTGGCCGAGTTTCTTCATCTTCATCCTTTTTGTCTCCTTGCTCAGCACCATAGCCAACCATCTGATCAAAACCCAACTCAGACAATTGCAGGAAAATTCCATCCGCGACCATCTGACCGGCCTGTTCAACCGCCGTTACTTCGAGGAGACGTTGCAAAACAAACTGAAACGTGAACAAGCTGAAGGATTCTCCATCGGTATGATCCTGCTCGATGTAGACAACTTCAAGCATTTCAATGACAGTTTCGGCCATGATGCCGGCGATGCCGTACTTGTTGCGCTTGCCAACCTGATGATCCACCACTTCTCCATTTCCATCAGTGTCTGCCGTTACGGCGGGGATGAGTTTGCCATCCTCCTGCCCACGACGCAAAACGAGGAACTGGTCGCACTGGCCGAGAACTTGGCGCAAAAGGTACGCACCCGTTCCATCATCCACAACAACAGGCAACTGGGACCGATGACCATTTCCTGCGGCCTCTGCCTCTACGATGTCGGCACAGACACCATGGAACGGTTCATCAAGCACGCCGATCAAGCCCTCTATCAGGCAAAAGAGCATGGCAGGGATCAGGTATGCATGTACGAGCCCTCTTGATTACTTAACATATATATAGTATATCTGAAGTATGAGTACGATACTGATCGGCACATCAGGCTACAGCTATACCGAATGGGTCGGTCCTGTGTATCCGCAAGGGACCAAGCCGGAGGAGTTTCTCGCTTACTATGCAACCATGTTTGCCAGCGTGGAATTGAATTTCAGCTACTATCGGATGCCGGAGGCGACCCAGCTTGCCCTGATGCACCAAATCGCACCTTCCCTACATTTTTCCATCAAGGCACACCAAAGCCTCACCCATACCATCGATCCAACTTCCTGGAAGCGGCAGGCTTCGTTGTTCCGCCGTTCCCTTGAACCACTGCTCGCAGCCTCCGTCCTGGATGCCATTCTCCTGCAATTTCCCTCCTCCTTCCACTATGAACCGGAACAACGGCTCTATCTTGATGCGTTGCTGCGTATACTCTCCCCGCTGCCGCTGGCCGTTGAGTTCCGCAACAGCAAGTGGTACAACAACCGTACCCTCGATTCCCTCAGGGAGCGGAAGGTCTGCTTTGCCTGCCTGGATCTGCCGCAGATCCAAGGCAATCCACCGGTCATGGATGTCACCACATCCTCCCTCGCCTATCTGCGCCTGCACGGCAGGAACAAGGAAACCTGGTGGGGTTCGGATGCAGCCAGCCGGTACGACTACCTGTACAGTGACAAGGAATTGGAAAGCCTGCTCGAACGCTTGCTCTCTCTGTCCATGGGAACCAATACAGTACTGGTGTATTTCAACAATCACCGCAGAGGACAGGCGGTACAGAACGCCCGGCGGCTCAAGGCCCTGTTGTGTGAACGCGGAGGGATAGCATGCAACCTTCCCAAGCAAGCATCATCCATATCAATGTGACCGACTTTGCCGCTGCCGTGGCAATTGCCAAACAACCATCCTTGGCAAACCGGCCGTTTGCCATCGCACGGGAAGGGTCGCGCAGGGTTGTGCTCACTTCCAGCCATCTGGCCTGGAAGGAAGGCATCCGTTCCGGCATGCCGGTCAGTATCGCCCAGCGGATGCTCCCTTCCTTGCTGCTGCTTTCCCCCGATACCCAGGCAACCGCCAAGGCCGACGCAGCGATAGCGGATATCGTGCAGGCCTATTCCCCGCATCTGGAGTGCGACAAGGGTGGACATGTCTATCTCGATATGCAGGGAACCTCCCGGCTGTTCGGCCCTGTGGTGGACAGTGCCGTACGTATCCGCAAGGAAATCCGGGAACGGCTCGGCCTCGAAGGTGCAGTGGCCGTTGCATCCAACAAACTGGTGGCAAAAATCGGCACGAGGGCAATCCGGCCTTCCGGGCTCACCCAGATTAGGGGAGGAGAGGAATCTTCCTTTCTGGCAAGTCAGGATATCAGCCTGCTTTCCGGGGTGGGACCGGCCATCAGGCGATTACTGCATGTAGCAGGCATCAAGCAAATCGGCGAGCTTGCATCCCTTGACGACCAAGCGGTCATTGCTTTTCTGGGAAAGCGGGGGCTTGCTTTGCGTGATGCCGCCCGTGGGCTGGACACTTCGACATTCCATAAAGGAATCGGGGCACAACGCAGCATCGTCCGCAAAGTCAGTTTTGCCGAACCGCGCTTGGAACAGGACGCATTGCGGGCGGCCCTTGTCTCGGCCGTCGAGGACGCCGCCATGCAGATGCGCAGTGAACGGCTGGGAACCTCGATGGTCGGCATCACCTTGTCTTGGAGCGACGGCAGAAGCAACGAAGCTACCCGACGGACCAAAGGGCAGTGGCTGCTCGACAAGGAATTGGAACAGGCGTGCTGGCAGGCGGCCCTGCAGGCTCTCCAGCGGAGAGTCCACCTGTTGGGGTTCACCCTCCGGCTTTCCGCCTTGAATCCGGCCTTGCAGGAAGTGGACCTCTTCCAACCGGAAGACCTGGATAGGCAGACTGCATTGCAACAGACGATCGACGAGGTACGCCGGAGGTTCGGGCCGGGCATCCTCTCCCATGCAACGGCCCTGTATCATGTCCACTAGACTCGCCGTCCAGAGCGCCTATTCCCTGTTGTGGGGAACCTGCACCATACCCACCCTCTTCGACCGGTTCCAACAGCTCGGGGTGGATCGTATTGCCATAGCTGATCGTGACAACCTGTATGCCTATCCCGAATGCAGGCAGGAGGCAAAAGAACGGGGCATCAGCCTGATCTGTGCTGCCTATTTGAGCGAAGGCCCGTCTTCCCTGTTCGCCTTCGTGCAGAACCGGAGGGGATATGAACGGCTGTGCGCCCTGCTTTCCAAACGGGCCGTCGACCCCTCCTTCTCCTATGTGCGGGCGCTTGCAGCCGATGACGGGTCACTGGTGATCGCCACCTGCGATCCCAGTCTGCTTGCAGAGCTTGCCCCATCGGTCGGCCGCCTTTATGGAGCGATTACTCCCACCTGCCTGAAAGCCGTACGCACCTCCCGCTCGCTTTCCTTGCCGCTGCTCGCCCTCGATGATGCGTTTCTGCTATCCGAGGAGGATCGCAAGGTGCATACCATCCTGCGGTGCATCGCCACCGGTACCACCGTAGGGACCTTGGACGAAGAGGAATATGTGCAGACAGGAGGAATCCTGCTCGATGAACGGCAGTGGTCGGAGACCTTTTCCAGTTGGCCGGAAGCGGTAGGTGCAACACAAGATCTGATCGCCTACGATCCCTTCCCCTCCTCGCTGGTCTTTCCCGAGTACCCGGTCGATTCTGCACCAGAAGAGTTGCGCCACCGGGTGCTCCTTGGAGCCGAAATCCGCTACGGAGAACTCAACGACGCCATTCTTGAACGCATTGACTACGAACTGGACATCATCAATGCCAAAGGGTTCGCCCCCTACTTCTTGGTCATGCACGATATCGTACAGATGAGCAGCCGTACCTGCGGGCGCGGTTCGGCCGCCGCTTCCATCGTTTCCTACAGCCTGTTCATCACGAATGTCGATCCCATCGCCCACCATCTTTATTTCGAGCGGTTTCTCTCCCCTTCCCGCAGAGATCCTCCCGATATCGATGTCGATTTCGCCTGGGATGAACGGGACGGCATCTTCGAGCGGGTGATCAAGACCTTTGGAGAGGATCGCTGCGCCCGGGTGGCCAATCACAACCGATTCCGGCTTCGCAGTGCAATCAGGGAAGCCGGTCGTTGCTACGGTTTGACCGACAGCCAGATCAGCGCCGGGGAAAAAGAACTGTTTTTACGGGGACGCACCTCGGTGGATGATCCCCTGTGGCAAACCATCTGCGAAGTGGCAACCAAGTTGGACGGTCTTCCCAAGGAGATTTCGATGCATTGCGGAGGCTTGGTGATAACCCCCAAGGCAGTCGCTGATTATGCCCCCACCTTGGCCAGCAGGGAGGGCTACCCGTTGTTGGCATGGGAAAAGGAAGGAACGGAACAAGCCGGTTTTGTCAAAATCGATCTGTTGGGAAACCGTTCCTTGGCGGTCATCCGCGATACGCTGGCCAATCTTGCAGAGGACGGCATCCACATCGATGAACGAACCTGGCATCCCAGCGAGGACGAACCGACCATCGCAGCCTTGGCGCGAGGCGATTCGATGGGAGTATTCTACCTGGAGTCACCGGCGATGCGCCAATTGCAGAAGAAAACCGGAAAAGGTGATTTCGAGCATATCGTCATCCATTCCTCCATCATCCGTCCAGCGGCCAACAAGTACATCAATGAATATGTACAACGCTTGAAAGGCAAGCGGTGGGAGCCCTTGCATCCACGCCTTGCCTATATTCTTGACGAGACCTACGGCATCCTCTGTTACCAAGAAGATGTATCCAAGACAGCGGTCGCCCTGGCTGGTTTCGATGAAGCGGAAGCGGACAACCTGAGAAAAGTCATCGCCAAGAAGGCGGGAGGGCGAAAACTGAAAGCATATCAGGATACCTTCTTTGCAGGATGTGCCCGAAACAAGGTCCCCACTCAGACCACCGAGGAAATCTGGGCCATGATGCTGTCGTTCGACGGATACTCGTTCTGCAAACCCCACTCGGCAAGTTATGCCATGGTTTCCTTCCAGAGTGCCTACCTCCGTGTGCACTACGGCCCTTATTTCATGGCTGGGGTACTCTCCAACCAGGGAGGCTACTACCGAAGCCAAGCCTATATCAGCGAAGCCCGGAGAATGGGCATTCACATCGAGGGGCCCGACCTCAACCGCAGCAGGATCACCTATCATGCCCACGGCGATACGCTGGTCATCGGCTTGATGGCCATCGCAAACCTTAGCAATGAGGGAAAGCAGCGGATCATTGAGGTACGCAGAAAAGGAGGCCCCTTCGCTTCCCTCAAAGAAGCCGCATCACGCCTGGGACTCTCCCGTGAGGATTTGGTCAGCCTCGTTGGTGCAGGCGCCTTCGACAGCCTTGAGCCCCAGTTGAGACGAAGCGAACAATTGCGGCAGCTTCTCACTACGACACATGCTGACCGAAATCAGGAACAACCCGAGCTATTCGGCGTATCGAACAACCTGGTTCCCACCAGACATGTCGTCCAAACGGCAAAAAGGACCGAGGAAGAGTTGCATCAGGAATTCTCTGCCCTGGGATTTCTCAGAGCACACCATCCGCTGCTGCTCTGGGCTCCCTATCTGGCGCGACTCAAGCGCATCAAGGCATGCGACCTCGGCCGGTATGTAGGGCATTCGGTAACCTTGGCAGGGTATCAGATCACCCAGAAACAGGTTCGCACCAAGGGGGGGGAAAGCATGAGCTTCGTGTCCTTCGAGGATGAGACCGCCTTGTATGAGACGGTACTGTTTCCCCAACTCTTCTCCCGGTTTTATCCGCTGCTTTCCTCACTTTGGCCGTTGGAGGTTTTCGGCATGGTCCAGGAAGATCAAGGGGCCTTGATTCTGGAAGTGCAACAACTGAAGAAGCTGGGAGCTTAGATTTGGATCGCCTCTTGTATGCGGTCCAGATACCGCTGCATGGAGAACTTGCGTTCAAGGCCTTTGTCATTCATATAGCGAATGTTTCCGAACACCGTCCGTTCGGTCCAAGGCCGGTCATGCTTGCCGAAGCACCAAGCCACCCCGGCGTACCCGTTGGGATCGCGCCCATCCAACTGATAGGTGTTGTTCAGATACAAGGCGGTTTGGAAGGCCTCTTCGGGATCGGCGCTCCATTCCAGAATTTTCTTTCCCCAGTACATCCGCATATAGTTGTGCATGGTCCCAAGCGCAACCAACTCCTGTTGGGCGGCATTCCAATATCGGTCGTGGGTATGGGCTCCCTCCAGCTCGGATAGCGTATACAGAACTGGCCTTGGATCCGAAGCATGGCTTTCGAGACTCGCTTTCGCCCAGAGGGGAAGACAGGCGTACTGATCATACAAGGGATTGTAATGGACAAAATTACAGGCAAGTTCCCGCCTGACCACCAACTGTTCCAAAAATGCGGGAACAGAAGAGCAATCCTCATCCTTGATCGCAAGATACACCGTAATCGGGCTGATCTGTCCGAAATGCAGATACCCACTGAGATGGGAGGAAACAGATTCGCCGGGATCATTTCGCTTTTCAGCATACAAGGCAAGGCCATGCTCGATGAAATGGGAAAGAGTGGCCTGTGCGGATTTTTCCCCTCCCCGCATAAGAAGACGATCACCGCCTTTCTTCTGCAGATGCATCGATGCCAGCAATCCGGGAATATCATCCAAATCAACCAAAGCGAAAGGCATCTGAATTGACAGGGAATTCTGTTGCAAATGGACAGGCTCTTGCTTCTGGGCGAAATAACCGATCATCGGTTCAATCTTTCGCCGAAGCGTTGCTGCCGAATATTCCTCTTTGAGGGAAGCCGTTTCCACCGGGACGATGACATTCGCTTCCACCTGGACCATGGCACAGGGAATGCGTCGTGCAACTTCCCGTCTCCACGACTGTTCCAATCTACCGTAGGCACAGTCGGTGACGAGAGCGACAACGTTTTCAGCAAGTTGCATCAGGCCTTCCACCACCCCGTTTCCGTATACCCAGAGGGAAATTCCTTGTTCAAGCAAACCCTCCTGGACATCCTTCAGCCCCTCGAGCAGGAAACGGTAATGCCGTTCATTCGCCTCATTGAAGGCTTCAGCGATGCCGAAATACACCACCAAGGGCTTTCTGAGGGAATTTGCAGTCGCAATAGCATGGGAAAGCGCTTCATTCTGAACGACCCGCTGGGAAGCCTGCATCCAATAGAGTACGTAGGAGCCCTGTGGATTGACCTGCTGTGCATTGAGGTGCTTAATACGTTGTGCATCGATCATAGGCAAAGCTTAGCATATACCTTGACTTTCATGACAGTCTTTTCCATTCAGCTTCCAAAATCGACAGGATCGCCTCTTCATCTTTCCGTGCATCATAGTCACCCACCAATTGACCCGGATAGTGGTAGATCCATCCTGCACACTCCATATGACTGAGCACAGCAAGCAGGGCCGACTCACCATACAGGCCGAGAAATCGGACAAAGGCACGGATGCGGTCGGACTTGAACATTGCCCCTCCACAGGGAAACCGGGTGCATTCCCAACATCCGCTGATCTGCTGTTCCGTGCAGCATGCATAGTGCATGCACCAGAAGTGATCGGAGCATCCTTCCTGGCGGCATCCGGCGCAATCCTGATTTTCATTGCACAGGCAACACGCTAGACCACAATAGGCGAATCCTTTTTCCGCTTGCATGTTTGGGACCTCCTTTCCGGTCCGTTTCATCAGGTCATCGCTTTTTCAAATCCTTGATCGCCCGTTTTGCCGCTAGGTTTCCCGTCATGGCGGAAATCGGGAGACCGGAAGGACTGAACGACCATTGCCCGGCTTGGGACACATGGGCGATCACCGTTTCCACCGATTTGGTGATACGTCGCATCTGATGCACTACCGGCACCTCGCCATCGGTGAACGACCAGCCGGTGATAGCCCCTTCACTGTTGGAGGTCAGCCGTTCAAGCGTGGTCGGTGTGGAGGAAAACACGAATCTGCAGTGTTGGAAGAGATCGGGATACAATTGGTCTGAAAGGACTGCGAGCATGGTCTGTTCGCATATCCGCTTGCATTCCTCATACCAGGCATCCTCCTGTATGCGATGCGCCAGCTCATAGGGGAACAAGGTGCTGACGACAAGGCCGGTGCATCCCTTTGGTGCTAGCGTTGGATCACGGAGCACCGGCAGGGATATTTCATAGGTGGTGGTATGAAAGTAGTCCTTCAGATAAGCTTCGATCATATCCTTATCATGACAGGCGGGGTCGAGTGCACGTCTGTCGATACTGCTTTGTCCTCTGGTATTGGGGGTATAGAACAGATGGGCGCTCGAACGGGAAGAAAAATAGGAAGGCTCCAGATCGGTTGCCACATAGAGCGAGAAGATTGAATCCCCTCCCCGGTGGTGTTCCATGCGTTTTCTTTGGTTTTCGATGGCCGAGGCTTGGCGTTTGTCGTTGCTATGGGCTATCCGGTAGAGGCTCTTCAAATCGGCTGCCCAGATCAAATGCTTATACGTAATCTGTCCATCAATGCAACGTTTTTCCACATCGATGTTTTCCACCCGATGTCTGATCGCGGTATCCAGGCCATGCTCAATCGCATAGTGCGCCAAACAAGTCGGCAATGCACCGGTTCCGCCGAGCGGGTATTGGTAGGCCAGATAGAGCCCGAAATAACTGAGGGCAAAGAATGTGGGGGTATCCTGGAAGAAATGCTGGGCGATCAGGTCGATCAATGCCTGGTTGGACGTGAATCGTTTCAGGTAGGACCCTACCGGTTCCTGCAGGTGTTCAATCGTTTTGATGGTTCTCAGGTAGCGAAAGAACCACGGCAGCAACGTCTTTCTCAGGTAGGTCAGATCCTGATAGGAATCAAGAAACAAGGGATTATCGATGCCATACAGCACATCCATGTAGGAAGTAATCTTTTGTATCTCTTCCATGATGGCCTGGATGTCCGCCTTGTTTTCCGGGAACAAGGAACCAAGCATCTCTTGGTAGTCAGCAAAACTATCCAGACTGTCCACCTTGATTTTCTGGTCCCCCACTGCGAGGGTCACCGGGCTTTTGACCCAGGATAGGCTGATGCCCAACTGTTTGAGCATAGGAAAGATGATACCTGAGTTCTCAATCGCACGGATGCCTTGGTCGAATACAAACCCTTCCCGTTCGAATGAACCGATCAAACCGCCGAGACGCGGTTGTTGTTCGCACAGCAACACGGAATATCCACTACGGGTGCAGTAGGCTGATGCGGTGAGTCCTGCCATGCCTCCTCCGACAATGACGATATCATACTGTGTCTTCATGCTGCTTCCTCCCGTCAAGTTCCAAAACACCAAGCCCAACCAGCTGCAGGCTTTGTGCAAACACCACCTTACCGAGCGTCCGGTCCAAGGCATGGGCTGCCGGTTTCTCCTCCACCGTCTGGTTGTAAAACCGTGCACTGCTCACGGTTTGTTCCTTTGTTGTTGCAAGGTAATAGAGCGCTTCGCCTGAACAGGAGGGATCTCCGAGGAAATGGGAGAGGACATGCTGTGCGTACCATGCGTAGAATCCCCCGTTGTCATGGCCTACACTGCTTTTGACCGCTCCTGGGTGCATGGCCGTAATACGTACCTCGTAGGGTTTTAACATTTCATCAAATTCCCAGATGGTCAGCAGTTGGGCGGTTTTTGCCGCCCCATATCCTTTCAGACCCGTATACCGGTGACATTTCCATTGCAGGTCATCAGGATGCACGGTACTGAACCGATGTCCTTCCGAATTCACATACAGGATCCGACTTTTCGGTGAGCGAACCATGGTAGGCAGAAGCAGACAGTTCAGCAAAAATGGAGCAAGATGGTTTACCAGGAACACTTCATCATAGCCCTCGGCGAGGATTACCTTATGTGTCCTATGAATACCGACATTATGGATGAGTACGTCGATTCGCTGATACTGTGCTGCAATTGCCCGCGCTACGGCCCGTATGCTTTCCAGATCGGTGAAATCGGCGATCAGAACGTTGACGGGAACCTGATAATTCCGTATCAGGTCGTCTTGGAGCGTCCGGGCTTTCGCCGCATTCCTGCAGATCATGACAAGATGTGCTCCGCCTTGGGCGAACCGGATGGCCGCAGCCTTCCCGACCCCGCTGGTCGTTCCGGTGATGACCACGATTTTCCCATCCAAGCGAAGCGTGCTTCGTTTCTGCACTGCGCGAGAATTCTTCATGAACATCAATTCTTCAGGCCATTGCATGCTCGTGTACTCCTATCCGAAAAAGGTACGCATAAACCATCGGTACAAGCGATGGTATACCGGGACATGATCGGCTATATCCCCCCAAAGGTCGTAATAATCACGTTGTTCCACAATCAATTCCTTTTCGTTGAAGGTGAGGCAGGAGCAACCATAGATGGGGGAGCTGGGGAAATGGCGAAACCGCGTAGTCATTTTCCATTGCAGGAAGGCATGGTCATTCTCGCGGACAATGGTGTACAACTCCATATCCATCTGCTTGCACCGTTTGGCTAATCGTTCACACATAGCCATGAATGCCTGCTTGCCTTCGAGGCTCTGGATGGAATCCTGAAACCTGATTTCTTGGTCATACAGCGGGTACAAGTGCGACCAATCGGGTTTGCCTTGGGTATTATAAGTCTGAGACCAGAGCCTTCGGATGGCCTTTGCATCAAGCAATGGGATATCTTGTTTGGTTTCCATAGGTAAGCCTACCATGAAATTGGTACATGGCAAAATGAAAATAGCAGAAAACCGAATTGCATGCATGCCACACGACAAACGGAATCCATAAGACCCTTGGACTTCCAATCTGAGAGAAGCGTTTCAAAAAGGGAAACCCACAGGGATGCGACCGTATTCAGGATAAGGGAATTCGCCTGCAAAAGCCAATCATCGGATTTGGTTCGTCATGAAAATCGGTCAGGAGGATGCCACCTGGGGCTTTCCTTCCAAGGCTCGTACCGGTCTTGCCTCAATATAGCCTCTGTATCCCAAGGGGCAGAGTTGAAAACGAGGGCCATCCTCGTCCGCCCATCGGTACCCGTACAGCGTCGGATCATAGTGTTCCATCACTTCCCATACATCTTGGATTGCCCCGGAAAAAGCAGCATCCTCAAAGGGAGGGCCTTGGAAGACCATCAGAGAACAGGGAGGCAAGGTGATGAGGGAGAACCCATCCGTAACGGGCTTGTCGTATCCCATCGGAACTTCGACGCCCTGCATGTATATACCTGCACCAAGCTTACGCAGAGAAGGGGGCATCCACATCCCTATCGGCTCATAGAGTGCTTCGGGAATCGAAGCCAGGACATCCCATACTGCACACCCCACTTCCTCACAATAGGTGAAATAATCAGTTGCTTTTTGTGCATATTTGACTATGACTTTACGCATCGGTCTTTGGATAACCTGTACAAATACGGTTTGCATATCCTGTGTTCCTTCCTTTGTATGCTGAGTATCAACATATGTATGATATGTTCTGAGCGCTTTCCGAAATGCTGAGGGACTCATGCCGAACTGCTTGGAGAAAGCTCGAGTGAACCCTTCATGCGAATCGAAGACGAATTGCAGTGCTACATCCAAAATCGTTCGGTCCGTCTTTGCCAAGATGTCGGCTGCCGTTGCAAGCCTGCTTTTGCGAAGATAGGCGAACAACGAGGAGCCGGTCTCTTCCTTGAAGATCCGATCGGCATGATAGGGGGAATATCCTCCGGCATGGGCTATCTGCAGAAGAGTTACCTCCGAATCCAGATGGTTCTGGATATAGGAAAGCATCCTGTGAACTGCTTGGCGCCTTTGTGCATCCATGGTCCTGTCTTCACCTCCAATCCGATCATATCATTACTGACCGTTTCGTACTTGATGCTGCTTGCGTTTCTCGTACTGAATTTCAGTTTCCGTGTTGTTCATCCTCGACTGTTCATACTCTGATTGCTGAAAATTCACTTACCGGAAAGGTTTTGTTCATTATTTTATCATAATAAATCATTTTTTGATTTTTCTAGACACCTTTGTATTTCGATGGTACAGTAAAAGCATCACACATCATGGATTCACCACAAAAGGAGTCACGTATGAAAAAAATCACCACGTTCGTCGGCATGCTGGTTCTTACCGCATTGCTCTTCGGAAACGGGGTCAGTGAGGGAAATACTCAGTTCACCGACCCAACCAATGCCCAGTACCTGGATCAATATTTTTCCGTCACACTTCCATCGACGGTCGTCGACCGGTCTACGTTTGCCGCTTCGCTTTCCAAGATCAGCGGAAAGCAGATCGTGCTGAATCAGGATGCAGACCTGTTCAAGGCTCTGGTCCAGGCTTCCGATCTCAACGAGCTGGCCTTGACGTACAGCAATGAGAAAGCGCTCAATCGTCTGCAGCAATACGGCATCTTCACCGCCCTTCCCTCCGATGTATCGCGCTATCTGGCTTGCGCCCTTGATGCCCACCTGCTTCCCGCTTCAGTGGCGATGCAGTTGCTCTCCACAGGAACGCTTGACAGCAAGACGGCGGACAACCTGTTGATGAGCGTTGCCAACGCGAACGGCGAGGCTAGGAACTATATCGGCAAGGTCAGCGACGCAGACATTTTGATGCGTATTTCCAACGCATTCGACGGTTATACACTTTTCAGTGACGGCAATCTGGATAAAATTGGGGCCGCAACTGTCCAAAAGCGTGCATCCACCGGCTATAACCTCAAGAAAGATGCTGATGCTGCCCGGTTCCTCTCTTCCCGTACCATCCAATACGGACACAGCGACGAAGTGCATCTCAAACAGCTGATCGTGTTGCTCAACAGCGAAGGCATCGACGCCAAGATCCAGATTGAGCCGAAGGTTTCCATCTACGAGTACCTGCTTGACTGGGGTCCAGTTCCCGAGCCGAGTCCGTATTACATGGTGCTTGAGTTCAGTGATAATTTCTATCTTGCCTATGCGGTCGAGTACGACGCCAAGTTCGAGTTCAACTCCAAGGAAGATCTGCTACGCTTCGATTCCTTGATCAACACATATGCTAAGAAGAATGACACCAACCAGGCGAAGGGAAGCAACATCCCATTACTCAAGGGTTCCTGGTGGCAGCCGCTGTACAGTACGACCTTCAATGCCGATCCAAAGGCTTATGTGGAAATCGTGGACTGCGTGCTTGAGGACAACGGGTATTCCATCCATCCTTTCTCCTTGCTGGAGAATAAGGCGAACCTCATCAATACCTTGGAAAGCCTGAGTGGCCTTTCGGTGCACGAGCACACCTTGTTCGTGAACAACGCGTTCCATCGGTATCTTACCGGAGCCGATTACCAATAAGGGTTTTCGGCCAGGACAGACGGCGCAGCGGCTGTCTGCCCTGGTCGGGATTTCGGTATACATTTCCTGCAGCTTGCTGCACAATGAAAGAAAACGCATAACGAGGTATGGTGATCCATGATACCCTATGTCCGGCAAAGCCAGATCTATTCCTATATCAAGATGAAGCAGATCGCGTATATCGACGAATTGCTAGATTTGACGAAGGTCTCACTTCCTACGGTCCGACGTGATCTGAAGAAACTGGAGGACGAGGGGAAAATCATCCTCCTCAATGGCGGCGGCGTGAAATTGAGCGAGGAAGCCGAGCATTCGGTGGTCGCTCGGCTGGAGGTCAAGTCAGATGAAAAGTACCTGATCTGCAGCAAAGCCGCCAGGTATATCGAGAACAATGAATTTCTCTATCTTGGTCCCGGTACGACGGAAAATTACCTGATCGGTTTCTTGGCGGGAAAGAATGTGACCGTGGTGACCAACGGGATCTTCCATCTGCCGAAGTTGGTCGAATACAAGATCAAGACCATCGTGGTTGGGGGACAGTTGGACCACAACTACGGTATCACTCACGGTCCGGAAGTGTTTGAGGAGATCGAGCGGATGAATTTCTCATCCTGCATCATCGGAGCCAGTGCGGTATCCGATGAAGGGGTCTCATCCTTCGACCGGGATGTATCGATAATCAACAGGAAGGTCATCAGCCGTTCCCAGCGGAGTCTTCTCATTGTCGACTCTACCAAATTCACCGCCTTTTCCCACCATGTGTTTGCAAAAGCTGAGGATTTTGATGCCATCATCACCACCGCAAAGGTGGAAATCGAACTACGAAACAAGGAAAACATCATCATTGCTGATGTTTCAGATCTCTAATCGGAGGAAGTGAGCAGGCCATGGACAAAGCCATCATCGGAGGAACCGGGGTTGGGTCGCTTCCCAACCTGAAAGGTCCGTTCATCACACAGACACCCTATGGGGACGTACAAACCTATCGCTTTCTGCTTGGGGATGAGGAAATTCTCTTTCTCCCCCGTCATGGACAGCAGCACACCTGTCCTCCGCATGCCATCAATTACCGAGCCCAGATGGCGGCGCTCAAACAGGAAGGAATCGCATATATCTATGCCTTGGCTACCAGCGGATCGATGCGCCCGGAAATCGGGGAGGGATCGGTCGTCCTGATCGAGGACTTCCTGGATTTCACCACCAATCGCAGCAAGACCTTTTTTGATGGTTCCGATTCGGTGGTTGCCCATACCGATATGAGCGATCCTTATTGCCGGAGCCTGCGTTCGGCTTTCGTGCAAGCCGCTCTGCAGCAAGGCCTTGCCGTGCACCAGGGAGGAATCTATGCCTGTACCGAAGGGCCGCGCTTTGAAGGCAAGGCGGAAATAGCCATGATGCGTAAATTGGGAGCCACTCTGGTCGGGATGACGGGCATTCCCGAGGTATTCCTCGCAAAGGAAGCAGGAATTTGCTATGCGGCGATCGCACTCATTTCCAATATGGCCGCAGGCATTACGAACGAAAATCTCGCCCACATAGACCATGGTGCGCGTATTACCCAGGCGAAACAGCAGGTATTGGATACTATATTCCAGGTATTCAGTTCCACTTCGTTGAGCCAGGAACATTGCAGCTGCAACCATTCGGTCCTGTATCTTTCACAGCATTAGGAGTTATGCATGTACACGGTTATTCCAGTCAGTCTTCAATTGCAGCCGCCGGCTTTGGTCCTGCTCGACCAGACCCTGCTCCCCGAAACGGAAACCTTTTTGTTTCTCGATACGCGGGAAGCAATCTATGAGGCGATCAAGAAATTGCGGGTTCGGGGAGCCCCTGCCATCGGCATCGCTGCCGCCTATGGCGTGTATGTCTGCCTGGCAAACGGACAGTATCGCGATTTGGCGGAACTTGTTGCTGATTTTTCTTCATTGAAAACCTATTTGGCAAGCAGCAGGCCGACGGCAGTCAACCTGTTCTGGGCGTTGGATCGCATGGAAAAGCGGTTGCAGCAGGCTGTGTCCGATCCGAATTCCGAACAGGACACGGTTCGCTCAGCACTGCTTGAGGAGGCACATGCCATTTTTGCTGAGGACCAAGCCATGTCCAGGGCCATCGGGGAACATGGGCTTTCCCTCTTTGACAAGGAAAGAGATTGGAGCATCCTGACGCATTGCAATGCCGGCGGGCTTGCTACCAGCGGATACGGAACCGCACTCGCCCCCTTGTACCTTGGATTCGAGCGGGGGTACCGCCTGCGTGTATACGCCGACGAAACCCGACCGTTGCTCCAAGGAAGCAGACTCACCGCCTATGAACTGCAGAAGGCAGGGATGGATGTGACCGTCATTTGCGACAACATGGCCTCGCTGGTCATGAAGATGGGAAACATTGATGCGGTCATCGTAGGAGCCGACCGAATTGCCGCCAATGGGGATGCTGCAAACAAGATCGGAACCAGCGGGGTCGCCATCCTGGCAAAATACTACGGCATACCCTTCTATGTTGCAGCCCCGTCCTCCACCTTCGATCCTGCAACGAAGGAAGGAAAGGACATCGTCATCGAACAGCGTGACGGCGAGGAAGTGGTCAATGGATTCGGAAGACGCACCGGGCCGAAGGGCGTACAGGTGTACAACCCTGCGTTCGATGTCACCGATGCTTCCCTGATTACGGCCATCATCACCGAACGCGGGATCATTGAAAGACCGACCACGGAAAAGGTGCTGAGACATCTGGGAATCAAATCGGTCTGAAAACTTACTTGGTAAACCAGCAACCATCTTTTATAATGGTGTAAGGCTACGTTAATTGGTATAAGGAGAAGATTATGAAAAGAGCAGTAGGATTCATTGCAATGGTTCTGATCGCCGGAACCCTCTTTGCTGCAGGAAGTGCGGAACAGCAGGCCAAGGCAGCGCCCGGATTGAACATTGCCATCATCACCACCCCTTCGGGCGTTGACGACGGTTCCTTCAACCAGGACAACTACAACGGCATTCTTGCGTTTGTGAAGAATCATCCAGAGGCCAAGGTCACCGCAATCCGCGAACCCAGCGGAGATGTCGCAGCAGCACTGAAAGCAGCAGCCGACGTCGTGGCCGAGTATGATGTGCTGGTATGCACCGGATTCCAGTTTGCTGGAATCGGCGAACTCGCCCAAGAGAATCCCGATACCAAGTTCATCCTCGTGGACACCTATCCCACCGATGCAAAAGGCAATACCGTCGAGCTTCCCAATGTCTATGCCATGACGTTTGCCGAACAGGAATCCGGATTCTTCGCCGGTGTCGCAGCTGCTTTGGAGACGAAGACCAACAAGGTAGCCGTGGTCAACGGAGTGGCCTACCCTTCCAACGTCAACTACCAGTACGGGTTTGAATGCGGAGTCATCTATGCCAACCAGAAGCTGGGTACCAAAGTACAGGTAGTCGAGCTTCCCAGCCAGGCCGGCACTGACGTAACGGGCGCCAATGTGGGTGGCAACTATGTAGGATCCTTCGCCGATGAAGCAACCGGAAAGATCATCGGCCAGCAATTACTTGCCCAGGGTGTCGACATCATCTTCGTCGCAGCTGGAGCCAGCGGCAACGGCGTATTCACGGCAGCCAAGGAAAGCAACGGAAAACTTCGGGTCATCGGTTGTGACGTCGACCAGTGGGATGACGGTGTGGTCGGCAATTCGAACATCATTCTCACCAGTGTCCTCAAGGTCATGAGTCTGAATGTTGAACGGACCCTCAACAGGATCCAGGACGGCTCGTTCAAAGGCCAGAATGTATTGTTGAAGGCTGACACCGACTCGACCGGTTTCGTCAAGAAGAGCGGACGCAACCAGTTGCAGAGTTCCACCATCGAGAAACTCGACCAGGCATACAAGCTGGTCCAGGATGGAACCATCGTTCCAGCTTCCAACTTCGGAGGATTCACCCCCGAGCAGTTCAAAGTCAACTGACCATACTTCGACCACCCGTACCATCGGTGCGGGTGGTGTTTCTTGTCAATGGAGTATCATCGTGGAACCTATCGTAGAATTTCGGCATATCACCAAACGATTTCCCGGCATTGTTGCGAATGATGACATTTCCCTTTCCGTCAAGGACGGAGAGATCCTTGCCATCCTTGGCGAGAATGGAGCGGGGAAAAGCACGCTGATGAGCATGCTTTTCGGCATGTACGCTCCCGATGAGGGAGAGCTGTACATCCGGGGAAAAAAAGAGACGATCTCAAGTCCGTTGGTGGCGAACGAACTGAACATCGGCATGGTTCATCAGCATTTCATGCTGGTGGAGAATCAGACGGTCAGTGAGAACATCATCATGGGTATCGAACCGAAGAAACGGGTATTGGGCTTGTTTCCTGTCATCGATCTCGAACGTTCCCATCAGCGGGTGCAGGAGCTTTCCACCCAGTACGGACTGGAAGTCGACCCCCGAAGGAAGATAGAGGACCTTCCGGTTTCTTCCCGCCAGCGGGTTGAGATCCTGAAGATGCTCTACCGCAATGCCCAGATCCTCATTTTTGATGAACCTACCGCAGTGCTTACCCCGCAGGAAATTGAATCGTTGCTTGAGATCATCAAAGGCCTTCGGGAAAGCGGCAAGACGATCATCCTCATCACCCATAAGCTTGATGAAATCAAACGCATTGCCGATCGCTGTGCGATCCTGTGCAAAGGCAAACTGGTATCCGTTCTTGATGTCGAGCAGACCACCATCCAGGAGATGTCCGCCTTGATGGTCGGACGGGAAGTATCGTTGACCTTGCAGACCACCGCCCATCAGAGGGGGGCGGAAGTGCTTCAGGTTGAGAATCTGAATGTGGTCACCGCCGACCATGTGAGTCGGGTCAAGCAAGTCAGCTTCAGCGTCCATGCAGGAGAGGTGCTCTCCATAGCCGGAGTTGCCGGCAACGGGCAGGTTGAGATCGCCGATGCAATCTCCGGTTTGTTGCCGATTCAAAGCGGCACGATCCTGCTCGATGGCAAGGACATCAGCCATGCAAGGATCAGAAGCCGTGTGGAAGCCGGACTCTCCTACATTCCCGAGGACCGCCATTCGGTTGGTTTGATCCTCGACTTCAATCTGCGTGACAATCTTTGTCTGAAACAGTATTACCAGAGCCCGTACAGCGACAAGCGGGGGATTCTGAATCAAGAGGCGATGGATGCTTTGGGCAAGCAACTGATACAAGACTATGACATCCGTACCAGCAAGGCCAATGATACGATGGTCAGAAGCATGAGCGGAGGAAACCAACAAAAGGCGATCATCGCCCGCGAGATCTCTCTCGGCTCGCAGTTGATCATCTTCGTGCAGCCGACACGAGGGCTTGATGTTGGGGCGATCGAATCCATCCATAAGAAGATCGATGAGCTGAGGGCCCAGGGCAAGGCGATCCTTCTCATCTCCTTGGAACTGGATGAGGTGATGGAACTCTCCGATACCATTCTGGTCATGTACAATGGATCGGTGCAGACGATCAGGCAAGCCGACCAGCTGACCAAGCTCGAGGTTGGTGAATATATGATGGGGGTGCATGTTGATCACACATAAGAATGGGAAACGGTTGTTCGTCCGATTGTGCGGACCGGGCAATCACCAACTGCTGCGCATCTCCCTCTTCAGCATATTCCTCAGTCTTTTGGCCGGTACGGTCTTGTTGCTTTCCCTGGGGAAGAATCCATTGGAAGCCTATCAAAGCATTCTCCAAGGTGCAGGCTTACTGCCCAAACTTCGGTATGCGGGAAAGAAGAGCCAGCTCACGGATTTCATGAGCCTGCTCAACTACACCACCCCCATGATTTTCGCTGCATTGTCGGTGGCCGTGGCTTTGAAAAACGGCATTTTCAATATCTGTGTCTCGGGCATCATGGTACTCAGCGGTTTTCTTGCCACGGTTCTGGTAGGATACTCTTCGCTGGATCCAGTCCTCGCCAAGATCCTGGTGGTCGTCATAGGAACTGCTACGGGAGCCTTGGTCGGCATGTTCATCGGGTATTTGAAATACCGCTTCAATATGAATGAGGTGGTAGTGGCCATTATGCTCAACTATATCATCAGCTATGTGGTCAGCTTCTTCATCCAGACCAAGTTCATCGATCCGATCACCCGCCAGTCGGTTGCGGTGGGACAGAATGCCCGGCTGACGTTGTTCGATTATCCGGTGGGGAATCTGAAGATGGAGATCGCCTTGGTATTCCCCTTGGCGCTTTTGGTTGTATTCGCCTTGCGTTTCTTGCTCAACCGCACCCGTTTCGGCTTTGAGTTGCGTGCGGTGGGAAGCAACAGCAAGGCATCCAAGTACGCCGGTATCGAGGTTGGCAAGGTCATGGTCATGACGATGTTGCTCAGTGGGGCTTTGGCTGGTTTGGCCGGTGTTTCCTACTATCTGGGAAGCAACGCATCGATTCAGCCTCGAGTACTTCCTTCGCTTGGCTTCGATGGCATAGCCGTAGCGCTTTTGGGCAACATGAGCGCGATCGGAAGCCTGTTCGCCAGTCTCTTGGTCATGATCTTTGATTGCGGGACTACCTATATGTCGTCCCGCCTATCCGTATTGCGTGAGATCGCAGCCCTGATCATCAGCATCCTGCTGTTGTTCAGTGCGATCGGCATCTTCTTCCGCTCGCTTGCCAATCGGTACGCCCAGCAGCTTGAGGAGGTTTGAGTATGAACAGCATCATCATAGAAGGACTTGCATTTTCCCTCCCCCTTTTCATCATTGCCATCGGAGGCATCTACAGCGAGGGCAGTGGCATCATCAACCTTGCCTTGGAAGGATTGCTTGGATTCGGTGCATTTTTCGGTGGACTCAGCTATGCACTGCTCTCCATCTTCCTCAAGGACAACCCTATGCTGCTCATATACCTTTCCTTGGCCTTTGCCATGGTAGGTGGCGCCTTGCTTGCTGCGCTCCATGCATTGATGTGCATCAAGTTCAAGGCGAATCAAGTGATCAGCGGAGTGGTCATCAATATGCTCAGTGTTGCGCTGACGGCGTTTTTGGCCAATCAGATCAATGCATCGGTATTCGGCCAACCGTCCAACAAATTCCTGCTGGAGGTGTTCCCCAGATTTACGGTTCCCGTGCTCTCCTCACTTCCCGTGCTTGGTTCTCTTTTCACCGATGTGTATACCTTTGAACCCATCATCCTGGTCGTTGCCCTTTTCATGGCATATCTGCTGTATAAGACACCGGTGGGAATGCATATCCGAGCCTGTGGAGACAATCCCCATGCGCTTGCAGCGGCAGGTGGAAAGGTGGACAAGGTCAGGTTCTATTCGGTGATCACCAGTGGCGCTTTGGCAGGCCTCGGGGGCATGTGTTTCGCCTATTCGATCTCCACCACCTTCTCTCCCAACATTTATATGGGCTTCGGCTATCTTGCCATCGCCGCCTACATATTCGGCTCATGGAAGATCGGTCCCACCTTCCTGGCATGTCTTTTGTTCGGGTTTGCCCGGAGTGCAGGGTATGTGTTGGTTCAGAAATTGGCCCTTCCCTCCTCCTATGGAGATCTGGTACTCACCCTCCCCTATATCGTCACCTTGGTGTTGCTCTTGTTCTTCTCTTCCACCAACAGGCCGCCTCGGGCTCTAGGCGAGGTGTATGACCAGGCAAAACGTTAGGCTATAATTTTACTAAGTTTTTACAAGGATTTACGAGTTGCAAGTGATTCTGCAATTCGTAAATCTTTTTTATTTACGATTTATCCTCCATATGTTGATTACTTATCGTGCTTCTCAGAGATTTACCGTTCATCTCTTGGAAATATATTCCTATTATTTTTATAGGTTATTATTGACAATAATACCCCATGGGGGTATGTTGAAGCTATCAAGAAGACAGGAGGATCAACACATATGTTTGAAAATCTCAAACGCAAATGGAATGCCTACCTAGAACGGATGGCTGCGGCGAACGAAAAGACATTCGGAGACCAGCGGCTTGATTGCTGTTCCATGAACAAACGAACTGAACAGAAGAACAATACGCAAAAAACTTCGATGCAAAATCATTGATGCAAAGAGAATTTGCATATTGCCTTTACCTTTTGCGGATGTCCTGCAATACTTAAGGCATTATGCAACAGACTCAGAATACCGACAATCAACTGTATGACACGATTCGACTTTCCCAGTCTCAGCAGATACGAAGAACCATACACATCAGTATGTGGTGTTTGCTCGTTGGTGCCATAGCCGGCCTTGGGGCTGCGTTCTTCAAATACCTGATCGAGTTTTTCCACAACTTGTTTTTCAGTGGGATGTTTTCATTTGCACACAGCAGCAGATCATCCGCTTCCGTCTGGGGACCGTTCATCATTCTGGTTCCTGCCATCGGCATTGCGGTCGCACAGATGATCACCAGCAAATGGGCTCCCGAGGCCAAGGGCCATGGAGTACCGGAGGTTATGGTTGCAGTTGCGGAGAATCGCGGGAAAATCCGGCCGATCGTCGCCTTGGTCAAGTCATTGGCTTCGGCGATCACCATCGGCAGCGGGGGTTCGGTCGGCAAGGAAGGCCCGATCGTCCAGATCGGGGCAAGCTTTGGCTCCACATTGGGCCAATCGCTGAAATTATCCTCTCGCGATACCATCATCCTGGTCGGTGCCGGTGTTGCAGGAGGCATCAGTGCTACGTTCAACGCCCCGATCGGCGGCATCATGTTCGCCCTGGAGTTGATCCTTCCCGAATACAGCATCATGACCATTATGCCGTTGGTCGTATCCTCCATCATTGCCACTACCGTGTGTTCCTTCTTTTTAGGCACCCATCCGGCATTCATAGTTCCTGAATATGCAATGGTGTCTTCTTTTGAATTGGTGTTCTATGTTGTGCTTGGGTTACTTGCGGGACTGCTCTCAGTCCTATTCATCAAATCCGTGTACGGGATGGAAGACTTCTTCGATTCCATCCATATCCATCCCACCCTCAAGGCAATCATCGGAGGGTTGCTGGTTGGCGTCATCGGGTACGTTTCACTGAAAAGCTTCGGCAGTTATCATGTATACGGCGTCGGTTATGATTTTCTGGATCTGGTGCTCAGCAACCAGGTGACATCCTTGGTCATGGCTTTCAGTTTGGTGTTTCTGAAGATTTTGGCCAACTCGCTTACCTTGGCATCGGGAGGCTCGGGCGGCATCTTCGCCCCTTCCCTGTTTTTGGGAGGCGCCTTGGGAGCCGGGGTCGGCATTGTGGTACATATGCTTTTTCCCGGTCATACCGGTCCGATCTCAGCCTATGCAATCGTCGGGATGGCAGCCATTGTTTCAGGAGTAACAGGAGGTGTGTTGACCGCCATCATCATGGTGTTTGAGATGACCAGGAATTATGCGATCATGCTGCCGCTGTTGCTCAGCGGGGTGCTGTCCTATTTCATCTCCCGCCTTCTGTATGGGGAGACGATGTACACCAAGAAGCTTACCAGACGGGGCATACACATCCAATTTGACAAGCGCATTCCCATGCTCAAGGCGATCCAAGTGGGGGAAATCACGAATCGATCCTTCATTTCCTGTCATCCCGATGATACGGTGGAGAAAGTATGGGAAACCATGCATGAGCACGGACTTGGCTTGTTCCCGGTAACCGATGGTGATCAGGTGCTGGGGACCATCGGCTACATCGAATTGCATAATGCTGCTCCTTCCAAGGAGCGGACGATTGCCCCGTTGGTCCATAAAGTGAACATCTGCATTCCCAGCAAGGCGAATCTGTATGATGCGCTGCTGGTCATGGAAGCGTGCAAGAGCAATATCCTGGTGGTAAAGGAACAAGGGAAGATCATCGGCTTTGTCACGCTCAAACGGATCATGCGCAATTATTTGGACAAGCAGCGGATCAGTTGACGGTGATTTTTCACAAGCGTTCCTCTTGCCAGAAGCGCAAAGAACCTGCATTGTTTAAGGAGGAGGAGCAACTATGGACATGGAGTACTATCTGGACCTCTGCAATGAACGGATCGGAGAAGTTGCAACCGTCATCGCCCAAGCCTACGCCGAGTTTGGTGATCTGGTGAGTCTGTACCTTGGACAGACTTCCTCTACCCTGCAGTTGGGTTTGTTCAGGCCGCTTGCTCTGGAAGCTTCCATTTTCCTTGCTCACTTGCTTTCTGAGAACCATCAGGGGCTTTCTTCTGAATTGGTCCTGGACAGTGAGGCTTTGTCCGAGGAGCTTGGTAAAGGAAAAGCCTTCGTAGCTGACCATCTTGGACACTATCGAAGTACAGAGGACTTGCTCTCCCTGTTTGCAGAGAACTGCCAAGAGGTCGTGGCCAACGACACTGCTTGGCTGAATATGCAGAAACGGGATACCGAACCGCAGGATTCGATCAGTGACAAGGGATATGTCGCCATCTGCGAAGGGGCGGCACGCCTGAAACAGGTGGTGGACGAGCTACCTACTGAAGCGTAGCTTCGACGGTCGTATCAATTCCAGCCAACATGTCTTCGATTGTTGGTTCCACAAGCATATCCGGTTGCAGTGAATCTGAAGGGTAATCGGCATCCATGGTGAATCGCTTGGAGGAGATGAAGAGCGGAAGGTGGCTGTTTGGCAGCGTAAATTGCTTCACTTCCCCATAATGATTTACACTTCCTCCGCTCGGAGTTCCCACCAAGGTGCATTCGGTTCGTTGGGTGAGTTGGATCGCATTCATCAACGCTGAGGAGAAGGTTCCCTCCCCGATGAGTACATCCAGGGTAAAACCGAGTTGTTTCTGCAATTTAGAGAGCCCGTCCATCATGGGTTCGAAGAGTCGGGAATCCCCTCCCCCGTTGTATCGCAGATCAATGATGACCTGCTGTATGTGTAGACCGGGCAATTGGGCAAGTACTTCCTTGGTAAAGGTATCAATCGGATAATCCTCGCTGGAGGCGCAGACGTTGTATTGCATGAACAAGGTCTTTCCTTCGTTGATCAGGAAGGCACGGTAATATGAGGAGGAAGGACCTGTCTTGCAGGGGTTCTGGTACAACGTCGCCCAAGCAAATCCCTGGAATGATTGTGCGCTGACCGGTTCCACCCTGAATTCCTGTGCTTGGGTTTCACCCAACCGAACAACGGTGAAGGAAACAGGTTCCAGGGGACCGGTTGCCAAACCCAGGTAGGTGTACAGTTCGGTGATATTGAACATGCCTGCTAGACTATGCCGCAGCCAGACCAGATTGTCGGCGGCGACAAGCGAGGAAGCTCGGGTAACCACCTCGTCAAGAGGAATCCCATTTACAGAGACAACCGTTGCTCCGAGCAAATCCTGATGCTGTTGTTCCACGACACTCAAACGCCACGCTCCTTGCAGGTATTGCAGTTGGAGCGGGACGGCATGCAGTTGGGATACCACCTGGGGTGTCATCCCGATGCCGGTATGGGAATCCGCCCCCAATGAAGAGAAAGCCTTGAGCGCAAAGAAGAAGGAAGGGTCGTCCATGCTAGGGGCCTTGGCGAGCAATTTCTCATAGGCTGCATCGACAAAAGCCTTCCCCTTGGCTTTTTGGAACGCCGGATGCACTTCCTGTAATTGTTCATAGACGAACGCTACATCGATCTGCCTTGGATCGGTATATGTTTGCATAGCCTGAGTCTGCGTACACCCACTCAACAAAGCAACAAGAGACAGAAATACGGTAAAACATAATGATTTCATAAAAACCGAGTATACCACGGACTGTCTCTTCATGCAGTCTTTGTACCGGATATTTGCCCGATATTCAGACGTTTTTACCCTTATCTTCCGTATTTCCTCATATTCTCATCATGCGAGCGTTGTTACATCTTTCCGATGGCATAACGAGCCCGCAACGTACATTCGAGATTGTCCATGGTACTGCCTGCCTGATTCTTGTAGTTGGTGATATGGGTATAATACATATGCAAGCCGACATCCAATGCATTGTTGATGGAATAGGTTCCCACCAACCCTATTTGATGTTGCAGCGCATCAGGCCAGGTTTTTCGATCTCCTGTTGGATCGATGATGGTGTCCCCTGATTTTTGGGGTAGGCGCATGAAAATATCATACGGCCCCTTGATTCCATAATTATAGGACGCGGTCAGCGCATACAAACCGGGTCGGCTGTATCCGATTTCCGTATGAATCAGCTGGTAATCATTGCCTTGGCTGTATCCGAGCATCCGAACCGAATACCCTCCCCTGGTGATGGCTGTGTTTCTCTGGGTCACCGTAGGAGTCTCAAGCCAATACTTATGGGTGTAGAGCCAATCGCTGGTGTATACATACTCGGCACCAATGCTGATATATCCTTTTTGATAGGGAAGCCGGCTGATGCCACCAACCAGAAAGCCGTTTGCAGGAGGATCTGTGGAATCATCCTCATGACTCATGGTGAATTGGTCCATTACTCCTGAGGCATAGAGTTGTCCCCAGGAACCCAATGCCACCTGCAGGTCCACGGACAACAGGGAATTCGTTTGCTCTCCATTGTTGCCGTTATGCCAGAAGGCCAATGGCATGAATGTAAACAATTCAGGAACCGCACGTGCATACACGGCAGCCTCGGTTACTGCTGCATAGAGACGTTCCTGCAAGAACCGGAATTCCATGGAATGGATGAGATACCCTTTGTATGGGTACAAACCGGTGTCCATGAATCCATCAAAGGGGTCGGTCTTTGCAGGATCATCACTTTTATACACATCACTGTTGTATCCTGCAGTCAGATCAGCAAGATCGAGATTCATCCCGCTAAACGATCCATCGCCGGTATAGGCCCCAGAATTACCCAGACCGGGGTTCAGGGAGAGATAGGCGAAATTATATTTGAAATGTTGGTTGTACCAAGACAATCGAACCGCAGGAATGGCATCGGCATCCTTGCTGAGCAAAAGGTTCCCGGTTCTTCCGGTTCCCACCGAATATTCACCACTCCCCAGATAGAAGTTCCAATGTTCCTTGGCATTGCTCAGATAATAGCGATCAGGGAAATGATGGAAGATGTGATCCATTCCCATTGGTATGTTGTTCCAGTTGACATAGGGTTCTCCGGATCCCGGTTGGGTGAAAGTAGCGACAGGATACAACCCTATCCCGGGTTGTTCCTTGATATCCATATCAATTTCGGTAAAAAAGGTATCACCAATATTGAACTGCAGAGGAAGCGAGAGCAAGGGTTTGCGATCGATATACCCGTATGCGTATTTGTTCAGGTAATGCTGGCTTGCGTTATCCCAGATCAGATCCTTGTTGGTATTGTAATACAGTTCAGGGGACAGCACGACAGAATAGGAGAAAGCTGCATCATTTGGATCAACAACCGAAGGGGGCAGTACCTGTTGGATGTGGGCCAAGGTTGCCTTTCCCGACGAGGAAAGCGATCGGGTATCCAGATTAGCGAGAAGGTAGCGGTATTCATTGACCGTGTAGGGTCGTGTAGTGAAAGCTATTACCTTGCCTTCTTCCTGATAGAGGGAGTCCAATCCCTCATAGAGCCAAGAATCGAGGGAAATATATTGAGCCCCGTTGGGTTGGGCTGAAAGAGTAACGAATGAAGCACAGAGCAAATACAAGGCACAAAAAAATGCCTTGTGCACGGAATATCGCATTTTTCTCATGAGATTCTCCCCTTGTGATGAGTTTCATGGTATTGTTCAGTACTATACTATAAAAACCACGCTGTAGGTGAATAAATTGTTCGTCACTATTCGAAGATCATCTCGTTTCCTTGTGTTTCTTCTCGTACTGGGATCAGGTGTTGTGTTTGCAGCGACTTCGCTGACGAATCGCCAAAAGATTGTGCCTACAACCAGCCCGCTGTATGCCGCAATCAAGACGCTTACCCTCCAGCAGGGGCTTGCCAGCCCAAGTTCAGCAGGCCCGTGGTCCATCCAGGAATTGGAGATAATGATTGCAACCATCGATTCGTCAAAGCTCTCCGGTTACGAGAGGAAGCTCTACGATTGGGTCTTTTCCCAGTTGCAGCAAGCAATCCGTTCACCGCAAGCGGGTTTTTCCGGTGATGTTTCCCTGGATTTTGCCCTTGAGACGTACCTGCATGCGAATCCAAATGGCTTTCAGACAGAAGCTGATTGGTATTGGGACAATGAAAAGCGGTCTCCCCTAGCCAAGGTTACCGCAGAAGGTTGGTTCGGTTCACAGGTGTATCTCACTACCGATTTCGGAATCAAGAAAAACCGATTTGCCCAGCCGGAGCAAGATGCTGTGCCAGTTGAACGGATGGTATTCGGTCCTTTCTTCACCACCAACGTGGTTACCATGGGATTACAGGATTTTGATACCCCCGACAGGGCGTTTCTTGCGTTTGGAGGGGATGGTTTTTCGTTTCAATTCGGGAGAGACCTTATTTCCTGGGGATACGGAGCTACCGGGAATTTGGTAATTTCCGATTCCATGAAATATCATGAGTTCACCCGATTGACATTGTTTGCTGAGAAATACAAATTCACCAGTTTGGTCATGTTTTTCGATCCTCCCGGCTATACCACCAAGGATAGGAATCGGTATGTCCCTGCAAATGAAACCGATGCGACGGTTCGTATGTTTCTGGCCCATCGCTTCGAGTTCAACCCGACATCCTCGCTGCATATGGAATTCTCAGAAAATGTCATGTATGAGGATACATATTTCAACATCAAATACTTGAATCCCTTGTTTATTTTTCACAATCTGAGCAATAGAAGCCAATTCAATGCAATCGCCGATCTTACCTTCGCCTGGACGGTCATGCCAAATCTACAGGTGTACGGCACCGTGGTCATTGATCAGGTGGTTGCTCCAGGGGAAGGATCCGACCAACCGAATGCGATGGGATATCAGTTAGGGGTCCTGAAGCAACTTCCCCAGAGAAACGGAACATGGGTGGTTCAGGCGGAATGCGTGTATACCGAGCCATATTTGTATCTGCGTGACTCTGTCGATTTTGTTATCATGAGCAGGGAACGGGACCAGTATTATGGGTATGTGCCGCAGTATTCCTTCCTCGGATACCAGTATGGCGGCGATGCATTGATACTTGATGTACGCCTTGCATGGAACGGATTGGGAAAGCTTTCCGGCGGTATGGAACTGTTTGGGATGGCTCATGGAGCCACGTCCATTGATACTCCATTTGTTTTTGGAGAAACTCCAATCATACAGACACCAAGTGATCCCGTCACGTATACGTTGAGAAACGGCTATTGGGTGTCCTATGCTCTGACTGAGAAATCCCAGCTATGGACGCGTATTGATGGTATCGCCCGGATGCAACAACCTGCATACAAACCTGTTTTCGATATACAAGGAGTGTTCGGGTTCTCCTATACGTGGTAGGAAAGTAACCAAGGCTTCACGTTGCATGGATGCATCAGTCCACTCAACCCCGGTGATCCATATGAATCACCGGGTGGACCTTGCTTCGCATCAAATGCTTGGCTTGATATGACAGAAATAATAGTGGGTATCCGACAGACGCACCATCGGGGGCGCCTCGGTCTCGCAGATTGACCCAACCTGTCGATGACAGCGTCCTGCAAACGGACAGCCCTTCGGCTTTTTCGCCGGATTGGGAAGTTGTCCGAGTAGTTCAATGGGTTTCTTCTGTTTCATCGGATCAACTTCGGGAACTGCAGAAAGCAGCGCTTCCGTATACGGATGGAAAGGAGGCTCCATCACCTCATCCCGTTTTCCGTATTCAGCAATCTTCCCTGCGTACAATACCAAGATATAATCACTGATATAGTTGATCACATTCAAATCATGGGAAATGAACATATACGCCACATCGGTCTCCAACTGAAGGTCGTTGAGCAGGTTCAGTACCGAAGCTTGTACGGATACGTCCAAGGCACTGGTTGGTTCATCACATACGATCAAATTGGGAGAAATGCATAAGGCACGGGCTATGGCAACCCGCTGTTGTTCCCCACCGCTTAATTGACGAGGCTTTTTCACCAGATAATCCTGGCCCAGATCAACCTTGTGCAGGATATCAACGATACGTTTCCGTCGTTCCTGTGCATCCGTAATGTTTGCCAGTTTCTTCATTGCTCTGCCGATGATCTGCTCGACGGTATGGGATGGATTCAAGCTTCTGCCCGGATTTTGGAAAATAAGCTGGATGTGCTTGAGCGTATCCTTGTCCCGCTTGTTCCAAGCAATGGAGATGTCCTGTCCATTGAACAGGATTCTTCCTTTGGTCGGTTTGTACAACCCACTGATCATATGACCGGTGGTCGATTTACCGCATCCACTCTCCCCTACGATGCCAAGCACCGAGTGTGCAGCGACACTGAACTCAATTCCATTGACCGCATACACCTTTTGACGACTCCCATAGACTTTGTGCAGGTCCTCGATTTTCAGCAATTCGGTGGAATCCTGGTCCTTCATGACTATAGGACGTTGTTTCGGGATAAGCCGTTCCTTGATGACATCAGGTACATCGGTTGCGTACGCACGGTCACAGGATGCATAGTGGTTCTTACCTACCTCCCTAACCCCATAGGCTTGTTCACAGGTATCGGTTTTCTTGTCACAACGGTTGGCAAACGGGCATCCCCCCTCGAATGCACCTCGTTTATGGACATATCCGGGAATGGTATTGAGCTTCGTCTTTTCCTTCACCACCCCACCGCGCGGCATGCAGTTGATCAAAGAGCGGGTATAGGGATGGGTCGGGTGTTCGAATATTTCAGTTTTCGGACCGCGTTCCACAATCTCCCCGCTATACATAACCACCACTTGCTCGGCTACTTTGTTGATTACCCCGATATCATGGGAGATGTAGATCAATGACATGTTCAAGGAATCTTTCAACTCCTTGATGGAATCGAGAATAATCGCCTCGGTCGTAACATCCAGAGCCGTGGTTGGTTCATCGAGAATAAGCAGATCGGGCCGGCAGAGCAACGCCATTGCAATACAGATCCGCTGCTGGATGCCTCCGCTCACTTGATGTGGATAGCGCTTCACGATCCCTTCAGGATCACCAAGGTTCATCATCCTTAGCGCTTGCAGGGTCGCATTACGCGCCTCCTGCTTGGAAAGCTTCTGATGATGGACGCCGACTTCATCGAGCTGGCTTCCTATGGTAAGGGAGGGGTTCAAGGACGAATAGGGATTTTGGAATACCATGGCGATTCTATTCCCACGGTAGGTTTCCATTTCCTTGTCCGATTTTTCCAAAAGGTTCTCACCTTTAAAGCGAATCGAACCCTCTACCGAAGCATTCTGTGCAAGATAACACATGATGGCAAAGGACAGCGTGCTTTTTCCGCATCCTGACTCTCCGATGATCCCGATCGATTCATTCTGGCTAAGAGTCAAGGATACGTTGTTCACTGCGGAAAACAGGCCGTCAAAGGTCTTGAACCGGACGTTCAAGTTTTCAATTTCAAGAATAGTCTTATTCATGGATCAACACCTTGCTGACAAAATCAGAGAAAATGGATATGGCAATCACCAACGATGCGATCGCCAACGCAGGAAAGAGCACCGTCCACGGTGCCTGTTCTATGATGGGTTTGTTCTCAATGACCATCATCCCCCAATCAGGCGTCGGAGGCTGCAGTCCCACTCCCAAGAACCCCAGTGAAGCTACCGTCATGATCGAATAGGCAAACCGTGCAGTCGCCTCGACGATGATCGGCCCGGTTGTATTGGGAAGAATCTCGACAAACATGATGTACAGATGCTTTTCCCCCCTGATACGCGCAGCGG